>JBEPYP010000023.1:0-9128 GCA_041641355.1 Thermoproteota archaeon
AAGTTAGATCTTTATCTACCAAAGCCAAGATGTTCACGGTACCTGTTAAAGGTTGGTGATAAGAAGATCTTTCGCAGGGACATGCAGGATGCTTTAAACCCATCGTAACTATTATGGTAGCCCAATCTTCTATGTCTATTTTCAGATAATCTTTAACAGGAGCTGCTGTAATGAATATTATGGATTCTCCTAAATCTAAATTCCTTCTAATCGCTTCATATTCTTCCCTTAAATTGCTGCAGTTAAAATCCTTTACTTCTATGAAAGTTATTGCATTAGAATATCTAGGCTGAAAAGGAAGGGTAGATACGAATTCATACGTTTCATTTAACTTTATGACCAGTGCTCTTTTATCTTCTAATAATTTTATTTCACTCAATATGACCAAGTTCCAGCAACCTCTTGTATTCTCTATCGACATTTGATTTAAAATCCTTGATGTCGAATCCCTTAAGAGCTAGAAGGCTCATCAAGCCTCCTGCTCCTACGCCTTCTTTAACATATCCTTCTTCATATGCCCTAAGTCCTTTATGCTCAGAATCTCTGAAGTCTATTTGTGCAGATATCAAATTCACTTCTTGGGCTATTTCGTTTACTAATCCGAGCATATCAGCTTGTTTATCTTCGATTATCCATCTAGTAGTAGCCACGGTAACATCATCGAGCTTATAACCTAGCTTTTTCAGTATGGCTAAAATAGAGCACATTTGAGTACCTCCAGCTAGTATCACCTTAGATCTAGATTTCAACGAACCTATTACGAAACCAGCTATTGAAATATGCAGAGGATCTCCTATCGCTTCTACAGCTTTGAATACATCTTTCGCAGGTACATCCAAACCAGATCTGGCAAGTCCTTCTTCTACCAACCTAATTTTTAATTCATGTGGATTCGATGGACTAGCACTACTCACCTTAAATCTAGCCTTGAAACCAAGGGATTCCATAATAGATAAAGCCGTCGTAGTCCCTGCAGGCATACTTTCTCCTATTATAACTAGCATATCTTTAGCTAAGCTTTCACCTATCAATTGAGATTCTTCGAAGAGCTTCTTAGCATATCCTAAAGGCAAAGCTCTTCCAGAGTCGATCTTATTTCCTACTATCGAGCTTGGTAACCTAACATGAGGTATTAAGGGCTTAGCATATGATCCAGCATCGACCACTAGAACAGGTACGTTCAACATGTTTACTGCGACCCTACTCAATAGAGCTGGAGTAGGCAATCCTTCTGGAGTAACTGGTATTACATTAAGCGTCAAAGGCTTGCCATAAACTAAGTATTCTACATCTAAAGCAGGAGTATACAATGTAGCTTCAGGACTAGGACCTGCGATAGTAACACCTGGTATGGTTGAAGTCATGGTTGAAGCTATGAAGACAGTAAAGAGCGTTTTATCGTTGATCGCTGGCGCTGAACCTTTATGGATTTTAAACCACATTTACATAGTTATCCTTTAGGCCGTTTTAAAATTTGCTTAACAGTATTTTTATAGAATATTTCTCATTTGCCTTACTATACCTATACAACAAATTCTTTAAGATATTTGCCAACGCTATATCGAGCCTTTGTATAATCTTGATCCTGATGCTCTTTTATGTCATTTCAAGAAATTTCTTTTGTGGTCATTAAACACTTCAATATATCTTGCTTTGCCCACTTCTTGTTCAAGGAAGTTTGAATTTAAGATAACGTTGAATTTATTGCTTTATCGAGTATTGAATTCAGCAATCTAACTCCTCTTACATAACCTAACTAGGTTAGCAATCTACGATTCCATTAAAAGTTTCAGTGCTATTCAAGAATTTCTATCGAGATGCTTTTTTCTGGAAAGCGTTGAAATATGTCTTTTATTACTTTATCAATATCGCTTTTTCTTAACGGTGTTTGGGGCGGTATTAATTTTACGATGCATGTCAAAAAATCTTTATCAATATTTTTTAATGTTATTGATCGTTCATCTATCTTAAATATCGAACTCGTTAGTGAACGATTAAGCAATTGTCTTGTTACATAATAAATATCATATGAATTAAATGACATATTATCTGTAACATCTTTTATAAATTTAAATATTTCACTATTTTTTAAAATTTCTTTTAAAGAAACAGTTATTTTTAGCTGTATATGGGGTATATATTCTTTTATTAATGAATGTAATAATATACTATTAGCTATACGGATTTTGTTCCCATAAATATCTTCTATTATTGATGAAGAAGGAAGTATTTCAATTACTTTTCCTCTTATCACGTTATTGGAATTAGGAGGATAAATTTCTAACCATGTTTTTAGTGTTTTTCGCTCAAATTGCAACGCAATGTATGCAATAAATTCTTTAATTTCATAGTAAAATAGTATGAAGAATAGAACGCCTATAATTAAGATTATAATGTATTGAATAAGTTCAGCTGTTATTATTTGAACTGCTATTATTGCTACAAATATAATAATTAACGTATCTAAAATTCTTATGATTAATGCTTTGAAAGCTCCTGTTACGATGCCGCGATCCTGAAGGACCCCCAAAAATCTGCTGAAAAGGTATCTTATAATTATTGCTATTATTACTATAATAATAATAAGCAAAGCAGATTCCATTCCAATTTGTGGCAAAGAAATTGCAAATTGCAATTTATGGTTCATAAACATCTTTCTTTAAAACCCCCTTCTAGATAATTTAATGATTTTCGCATATGAGTTCTCTTGAATAGATCATTTTTAATGGATGAGTCAAATAGTTTTCCCATGAAGATTCAATTACCAAATTATTATTTCTAATCATCAAAAAATAAAAAATAAATAAACTTATAAATGTTTGCATACTTAAAGGATTTCTGTTAACTAATTTTAGCTAACTATGCTTAACCTTTCAATAAACTTGTCAACTCTCTAGCATCAGTTTGCTCTGCAAGGATTAAGAGTTGCCATCCGCTGTTCAACGTCTCATCTGGAGATGGTGTTCTCAATCGGTATCCGTCAAAGATCAACAAAATTTTCACATCATCAGGTAATTCCAGTTCGTCAATCCTTCTACCTACTGCTTTATCAACAGATGATAAGGTCATCCAGTACAGTGTTTTATTATTAAACGAGGTTACATAGACTGCTTGTTTTAACGTGCTAAGAAAATGCATTATCATATCGCTAATTATTGAAGGGATTATAAAGGGAATTCCGAGGTCAAGTTTTTGTATTAAATCAGCGATGCTAATGTCTTTAACTCTTGTTAGTCTAAAAGGAACATTATATGATTTGGCTATTAGTAAAACGAATACGTTTACTTCGTCTTTATCTGTTAATGCGAGTAGGACATCCACTGTTGTCATGTCTATATCCCTTGAGTAAATCGATGGATCTGTTGCGTCTTTATTTATGACCAATACATCATATTTTTCGCTTATTTCGGAGCATTTCTGTTGATCTTTATCAACTACAAGTATTTCATGTAGCCTGAGGTCTAAATTATTCAATAATTGTTGGGTAATAGTACCGCCACCGATTATCAAGATTTTCAAATAAGTTCACCTCTAGAACCGGTTTGCATCAAACTAAATTTAGCGGCAATATTTAAATATATTGTATTATTCTTGGAATTTTTCTAGAAAGTGCATGATAGGTTTCGTTAAGGTCATGAGTAAACGTTTATCTTCTTTTTACTATCCTCTTTCTAAACAAGACCGATAGAATTAAGAAGATTTGCAAGTATTCCAATCTACCCAGTAACATAAGACAAATCACCAAAATTTTTATTCCTATTGGGCTTGTTATGGAAACAATACCAGTACTTAATCCTATAATGCTTGCAGCAGACGTAGCTTCAAATAATGAATCTATGAAACTATAACCGTGCATTGATATTATCATTGCACCGATAGTAATCATGAATACATGCAAAATAATAATGAGAAAGGCTTGAGAAACTTCAGCATCGCTTATCGTTATACCCTCAATTCTCATAGGTCTTATCACTGATGGAGGTAATACTATAGATTGAGCGTATTGCTTTATCTTCTTCAGGATCATTAATATCCGGAAAATTTTAATGCCGCCAGCTGTTGAAAAGGACATTCCACCTATAAACATCATTATAATCAAGATAACTTTCGTCGTATCTTTAAATTCTGAAATTGAACCTAAATAATATCCTGTTGTTGATAATGTTGATATGGTATTGAATACTGAAGATAATAAAACATTATCACTTTTTATATTTTCCATGAAAAAATATGATAATAAAATTAATAATGAAAAAGTTAATAATAATATTATATAAAAAAATAATTCTTCTGATCTTAATATTTTTTTAAATTTTCCTGTGATCAACCCGTTTAAATCTGCAAAGTTCATTCCTCCAAGTACCATGAATATGATCGCAGGAATGTACGCTAAAGGCGCATGTAGAAGCACTGTTGAAAAACCTTGAGTATATGTTGACATTCCTCCTGTGCTTATCGTTGTAAGGGCGTGATTCACGGCTTCAAAGACGGTCATTCCCGCTATAATGTAAAATATAATGGATAGGAAAGTAAGAGAGCCATAGATTATCAGTATATGGATTGCAGTTTTGTAAAACGTGGCTTCAAATTTTATAATTCTCTCCAAAGCAACCGATTCTTTGGCAAATTCTAAGCTATATAATTCTCTCGCAATGGCATAAAAGCGCGGAAGGATTAAAATAGCGAACGTAACGAAACCGACACCTCCTAACCATTCCATGATGGATCTCCATAGAAGGATGGAATGTTTCATTTTGCTTAATTCGAGCACCGTAAGACCAGTTGTAGTAAACCCGCTTATAGATTCAAAGAAAGCATCGATGAATGCATAATCAGTTTCGATCAGCAAGTTTATTGTGCTTATAAATGGTAGTATTATCCATAGTAGTGATGCGATGATCGCAACCTCAAAAAATGTAGGTGAAGGTAGTTTTAATCTATAGAGAAAATATCCGATCGAAATTAAAATGACCCCAGAAATAAGGAACGAGAAACTTATCGGTTCATTATATATAAAATCGACGATTGGAACAACTAACATGGAAACACCAACGAGCGCTCCGATACTAAAAATTGCTCTTAATATTACGAGCAATCTCGTGATAAGCGCAGAATCTTTCATCATGATCCTTTACCTCATGAATCTTGCTCAACCAAACATCCTTTTGCTTTCTGTAATAAATACCCTAGCATTTGCGGATGTAAATGAATAATCTCTCCATCGAATTTTAAGTTTTTTACAATCTTCTCGTTAATGTTCTTAAGCAAAAAATTATTCTCTTCTATTTCGACATTAACAACTGTAATTCTAACAAAATACATCTTAGCTTTAATCTGCTTGATTTCATCAACTAAGTTGTTTTCTTTTATCATCTTTCTGAATACCTGTAAAGGAAAGACATTTTGAATCAAAATCCTAATACTTTAAAGCTTTTTAGTTTTTTCTGTTTCTAGTGTAAGAATAAATCGGTATTCTTATTGTTTAAGTAGCTAGCTTATCCCTGAAATAACTAGAACTCTTAGTATGCAGTATAAACAAAATCGATCGAAGTTATTGAAGATGCGGGGGGTTAAAGGAAAACTCTTTCCTCTTTCAGTAGTTCCTAATTATTTACTGTTTCTTTGTTTTCCTAATAGGTAATGGGATCTTAGTAGCGTTAAGCATATAATGGGCTGGAAAAACTTCTGGGAGCAACTCATATGCTTGTCTGCAATTTTTCACGTTAATTGGCTTCATATCTTTTATTATCAACCAGCAATTAGATCGATTTTATTTTATCTCTATGTTAATTGTTCTATCATTCTAAGATATTTAGGGTTATCTAGAGAAGGATTGAAGCTGAGCGCTTATAATTGATTTTTTCTTGATGATAACAGTAGCTATAAAAGCATTAGGTAGGCTTGGGCATGCAAAATCCTATTATTGGATTTTTTACCCAAACTAAGAAAAATCAAGAGGTGGTAATACTATTCATTCATATAAAAATTTATATATTCAAATATATTGGTATAAAAGAGGCGGTATGGAAATAATTTGCTTTAAGATACCGTCTAACTTAAAACAAAGCATGAAGGAAATAGACATAGACTGGAATAAAGAGATAGTACAGTTTATTAGAGCAAAAGTCAAAGAGTACGAAGAAAAGAAAGCCCGGGAATTGTGGCGATCCTTCCAAGAAGAATTCATGAAATCAAGACGAGAAAAAGAGCCTTTTTAAACAATAATTTTTGTTGCTTTCTTAATCTTTTATTTTCATGAAATCTCAAAGTTTTCTAGGTAATAACCTTTGTCGGAAAACCATTTATTCGGTTTTAAGAAAGTTTCGATGTCTGTTTCTTAGCAAATTGTTTCAGCGAAAGAATTATTTAAGTTAATGAATGTTTTGTTTATACTAAAACAAAGTTTCTGAATTCTGGTAAGTTTTCATTTTAACTTGTTTCAACTGCTGCAATTATTATATCCTAGCGTAGTTTTCGGCTTGAAGATTTTTAATCGCATAGCTTAAGTAATAAAATCATGTCTGAGTGTATATTTTGCAAAATAATCAAAGGAAAAGAACCCGCTTATATAGTTTATAGTGATGAAAAAGTGCTTTCCTTTTTAGATAAGTTCCCTATAGCGCCTGGCCACGTCTTGGTGGTGCCTAGATTACATTATGAGAATTTCTTAGAGCTTCCGGACGAGGTTGTAAATAATGTTTGTTCGGTTTTAAAGAAAATCGCAATAGCCGTGAAGAAATCCTTAAAGGCTGATGGCATGAGGATTTTAACTAACGTAGGCGCTAGCGCAGGTCAAGTCATATTTCATTCCCATTTCCATATCGTACCTACTGGTTTCTACGAGGATAACATTATAAAGAATTTCGTACCTCGACATGTACAGTCAAAGGAGTATTATGAGAGCATTCAAAGAGCTATAATAGAGGGGCTAAAGATCGTATAGGGTAAGTAGTTTATTCTATGTGCGATTGTTTTATGATTAAAACATTCTTCAGAAGAATAATCAATGATCGCTAGCATCAAAATAGGTTATCAATCAACGCTATAAATATATCGCGAATTAAAAACCACATGCAAGGATTTATGGGTTAAGTTTATTTGGAACAGTTTTCTTTGGTTTTCAATGTACTATAGAATTGTTTCAAAGATATATGATGAGGATTCGCTCAAATATGATAAGATTGTATTGAACAACTATAGCTATAAACTCTCCTATCTCGTTTCACTTAGTTATTTGCTCAGTAATTTCAGAGAAGGACAAAATGTCTTAGATATAGGATGCGGCACAGGGATACAAGCAATACCTCTAGCTCTTCACGGTTGTAACGTAGTAGCAGTCGATGTTTCTAAAGGAATGTTAGAAATGCTCAGACGCAAGATCGAGAAGTTCTCGATCAAAAACATGAAAATCTACAATATGGCTGCATCTAAAGTATCTGAGTTAACGAAGATGTTTGGAAAAGAATATTTCGACGGAGCCTACTCATATTATGGTCCTATAAACACTGAACCAAATATAATTAGATTAAGGGATGGAGTCTTTGACCTATTAAAGAAAGGAGGGCTTTTCATCGTTATGCCAATCAATAGATGGTGTTTTTACGATATCGTAACGGGAAAACCTAGAAGAGCCTACGGTACATTTAGGGATTTCAAATTCAGATATTACACGCCTCTAGAAATTAAAAAGCTTTTCTCTTATTTTAAAGTAGAAGAGATTTGTAGTTTATCCATACTTACGCCTCACGTCAATTCCAAGATAAAGGATCCTAGGATAATAAATTTTTTGTTTTCAATCGATAAACACATTTATAAAACATTCCCTTTTAAGTACTTAGGATCTGATTTTTTAATAAAATTTAGGAAATGATGTTTTTTCATATTGTTTTTGAAATAATTAGATTTAAAGTTACATTTGCTATAGAACAGGTTTATTTTTATAGAAAAGATAATACAACATATTGTTTTGTTAGAATAAATTATCCAAGAAATATTGAAGAACACTATTTAAAAATCAAGAATAGATATGCATATGGAAAAGTTAAAATTAAAAATTCATTAAGCTACTATGAAGGCTTTGTTCCATATTATATTGATAAATCAATTAACGAAATATACATATATAATCAAAAATTTAAAAGATTATTTGGAAATGTTTTCTATATTATATCGAAATCTATTAGGGGATTTTTCATTTTTGATAATCAAAACAAAGAAATTTTCTGTGCTAGATTGTTCAATTACGGAAAAGGTGTAAATTTCAAAATAATTTCTCGAATAAGTATTTGAATGCTATTTCAACTTGTTAGTATTAGCATTTGAAATCTCTTGGGGAAAAATTTTTTAGGCAAAAATCCATCTCAAATTTTTATGGAAATGATAATCACTAATTATAGATTAGGAGGTAAGAGATCCTATCCTTCCCAAATCATCCTTCAGCCAAAGGATACGGGCGTAAAGTTAGACGAACTTATAGGGAAAAAGGTTGAATACAAAGATAAATATGGTAACGTTTACAAAGGGGTAATAATCAAAAAGCATGGAAGGAAGGGTTTACTGGCCAGATTTGAACCACATCTTCCAGGTTACGCTTTAGGTGATAGAGCGTTCTTGAAAGGCTAGCCTTTTGAACTTTTAAAATCTTTCTCGATCAATTCTATGTTTTTCCTGTGATTTTTAGTCTCGAGGTAAATTAAGCCTTCCCCAATCAACACTTTCAAAGCTTTGGAAAGTCTTCTACTACTTATTCCTTGGAAAGACCATAATAACTCGTTGTAAGTTTTAGACCCTGAAAGTAGCCTATCTATGATGACCAATCTCCAAGGTCTTCCTAGGATCTTCCAAGCTTCTGTTATGGGGCACTTCTTACTTTTCAGATTTTTTAATTACAACTTTTTTCTAAAAGAGTTATATGTTTCACGTTTTAATATAAAAAATTTAAATATCGCTTTTTCGATATCGATATCGATAACGATATGTGGCATCACTTCGCTTTAAGAAGGAGGTTTGGAAGGGAAGGAAGTTTGAAATACATAATACTTTGGCTCATAAGCGAATCTCCTAAAAATGGTGTTGAAATAATAGAGGAGATAGAGAAGATGAGCTTAGGCTGGTGGCGACCATCCCCA
>JBEPYP010000024.1:0-9012 GCA_041641355.1 Thermoproteota archaeon
CCGTTTTGGATGCTGAACCAGGAAAACTCATAGACATGAGGCTTTTAAAGGATCTAGTCTCGCTGATGTTCCCTATAACTACACAAGTCATCTTCATTTCTCCTATCTTAGACCTTGAAGCAGTCTTGGCAATAGCTGAGTTGAGCAAGAGAGGCTATCAAATGATCTGCATAGTGCCCAATCCCTTTGAATCAAAACCCGAAGCCGAGATGGACTTGATTGATAAGCTGATAAGGATAGAAAGGGAAAACTACTTACATACTGTCAAGAAATTCGCAAATGTTCTTGAATGGGATATGGAAAGATCTCTGGATATAGAGCTTAGAAAAGCTTCGATTGCTTGGGCTAGACTAAGGAGGTAATATGAAATATTTGACTCATGTTCTTTATTTAATAAATTTTGCAACTTTAGGTTATTTAGCATATTTATCAAACTTTTACAATTTTTTTATAATATTTTTAATAACTTCCCTAGTAGCCTTTATTATTTGGAATTCATTTAAATTTACTATATCAATTAAATTAGCTAATTTTATAAATTCTGCAGGAATCTTTTCCTATACTATCATAACTCAATTAGATCCATTATTTATTTTAATAATTATTTTAATATTATTATTTTATTTGGAAATTTCCTCTTTTATTGCTTCACACCAAATCCTTTTCTCTAACTTTTCTAAAATAAGTCCTGATTATAAATCTATGATAATTAAATTAATAGGCAAAAAGATTTTAAATGAAATTCTAATCATGATCTCAGCATTTATTATAAGTTTAGTTTCCATTTTATTATTAATTCCTGTTCAACTAATTAACGCATTATTCTCGACTTTTTTGTTCCTAATTTTACTGTTAACAATTCTCTACTTCATACTTTCTAGGTACATCAGATAAAACCAGATTCAGCTAGTTTGTAACAAAGTTTCCTGAGTATTTCATCTCTACTAATTATAAACATAGACAAAGTGGCTGTAACTAAGCTTATTACGATCGCTAAAAGAGGTGAGGTGTGTAAAATAACTAGGAAGAATCCAAATAGTGCGAAAAATGTAAATGCTATGTCTCTTAAGGTGAACTGATAAGCAGTTAACGCTTCTTCTCTTACTTGAACCGGCCTTAAATAATTAGCCGTTAGCGATATCAAGGAGCTGAAAGAAGGGAGGAAGAAGGTTACTAAGAAGATCGTGCCAACCGTTTCTGGAATGCCGTTGATCAAAAATATTATGAAACTAATTGCGGCCAAAGGAGAGAAAATTATTAAAGTTGCTAGAGCTCTTGCTAGAAAAACATGTCTTAAATATTTTACAGGGTCCATAGAAGTGAATGATAACCATATTCTTTCATCGCTCAAGGATCCTGAAGAAAGAATGATGGAAAATAGGTAAGCAACGTAATTCACCGAGAAGATCGTTATTAATTTAAATAATATATTCCCTAGATTTTCTATTAATACGAAGATCAATAAGCTTGCCAAAGAACTGACAAGAAATAGATAAATTACGTTTATCCTTACCAGCCTTATATCAGAGACGCCCATGAAATTCGTCCTAGAGAGTATCCTGAAGCCTTCGATGTGGAATTTATATATTGCCTTTACCCCCTTGCTTTTCTCAAAACTCATAGGTTTCTTGATCTCGCTTGAAGTAAGGCTCACAGTTTTTCTGGCTATTTCAAGTTCAGCTTTCATCAAAGACTTCGCAGCAAAATACAAAGTCAGCCCTGTTAGCAACAACAATGAAACTAGTGCGAATGTAGAATGTTTGATGAAAATATAGGTAGGGGAGAAATCAAAACCTAGCAAAGGAGAAAGGAACCAGGTTATCAAAGCACTTCCTAGTATTAATTTCTTCTTCCATGCAAGATTATAAGAAATTGTGCTCAACGAAGTGGATATTAGAGAAAACGCTATCGAAAACATCAAGCCTATGATACCTGCTATAAGATAAAAGAATGCAAACAAGAAAAGTATGATCAATCCAAAGCTTAGGAATTGGATCAAGAATAAAGATAAAACAAAATGAAATCTAGACAAAGGTAATGTCAACAAATAGTCCGCATCTGACTTTGTCAACAAAAGACCGCCTAAAAAGAAAGCCATAGAGAGCACTAGCGTGATTATGATGATCAAATAAGTTGAAGGGAATGAAAGTGGATTTTCTGTTCCAATGAAACGTAAGTTGGAAAACAATATTAAAGCGATAATAAACATCAAAGCTGGCATTGAATACCTAGTCTTTATTAGGAATTTTATCAAGAGGAATAATCTATAATTCATCGTGAATTCGTTATAAGTTTAGCGACTATAATTTCAAGCCTCTCTTCCTTGGATAATTTCCTGATTTCATCGATATACCCTTTCCATATCAATTTCCCCTTATTTATCATCAAAACTTGATCAGTAAGTCTAGTAGCTACAGACATTATGTGAGTAGATACTAGCATCGTAGCGTCTAGAGAATTCAAAATCTTTATGACCTCTTCTTGCGTAGGAATGTCCAAATAGTTTAAGGGTTCATCTAGTAAGAGAATCTTAGGATCGTGAATCAAAGCTAGTGCAATTGCTAACCTTTGAACATTTCCTCGAGATAGTCTTCCTACCTTAGCTTTTTCGTATTCTCTAAGGTTTAGCAAATCCAATAGCTTCTCTACTTTTTCCTTTAAGTTTTCAACACCTCTCAAAGCTCCGATATACTCAAGATTTTCTCTTACCGATAAAGTTCTATAAGGCTGGGCATCCTCTGGTAAATATCCTATAATCCTCTTCCCCTCAATGCTTTCAGGGTCTCTTCCCATTACTTTCACATACCCCATATCAGGAGTCAAAAGCCCTGCTATTATTTTAAGAGTAGTAGTCTTACCTGCACCGTTTGGTCCTAATAAAGCGACCTTAGAACCTATAGGTATTTCGAAGGTTAATGAATTCAGCGCGATAACCTTACCATAACGCTTGGTGACTTCAAAGAATTCTATTGCTTTTAAATTTGTTTGCATTTTTTAATAATATTAAAAATTAAAGTTTATATAAAAGCTTGAATAGGATTCTAACGATGAATAAAAGAAGAATTAGCTTTATATTGAGATCTAGAGAAACGCTAGAAGGGGCTGGTGTTAAAGTTAGGAGAGCTTTCGGAGATCCTAATGTAGCTTATTTAACGGATCCTTTTCTGTTATTGGATGATTTCGGTTCAAGATACCCTCACGAATACTTAGCTGGTTTTCCTTGGCACCCGCATAGAGGTTTCGAAACTGTTACTTACGTGATCAAAGGAGAAGTACATCATGAAGACAGCACTGGAGTAAGAGGCATTATAAGCAGCGGAGATATTCAATGGATGACTGCTGGAAGTGGAATATTTCATGCAGAGATGCCAAAGCCTGGAAAAAGGAAAGAAGAGGATAAAGAAATTGAAGATCCTGAAAATAGAGGACTCCAATTATGGATAAACCTACCTTCTTCTAAGAAATGGGTTGTACCTTCTTATAGAAATTTGAAGAGAAAAAACATACCTGTAGAAGCTTTAGATAACGGAATTAGAGTAAGGCTTGTGGCTGGCGAGATAAAAGGAGTACCTGGAGTTGGAACCTTGACAGGCCCCGTTGAAAATACTTCGATAAAAGCTCAAGATGTTAGCTATATGGAACTGATGATTCCTCCCCAAACTCAATTCGAGCATCCTGTTCACAAAGGCTATACTGTTCTTGCCTATGTAATAGAAGGAGAGATCCTCGCTTTGAAACAAAACGAAGAAGTAAAGGTCTTGGAAAGGAATACTGCGCTTTTCGATAGAGAAGGAGAGAAAATATTCTTCAAGACAGGAGAGAAGAGCGCAAGGGTCTTGGTCCTCAGTGGAAGGCCTATTGAAGAGAGTATTGCTTGGTACGGACCTATAGTCATGAATACAGAAGAAGAATTGATACAAGCCTTTAGAGAATTAAGGGAAGGCACTTTCGTAAAGCATAAAGCTACTGAAATAAACGATATAGATTAGTTTTCCTAAATCAAAGATAACCTTATAAACGCGTTGTTTTATACAGCAAATACTAACTATCCTTTTTTGGAATGAACTTCAATGAAACAGAGTTCACACAATATCTAGTATTTTTAGGCGTGAAACCTTCTCCGTAGAAAACATGGCCTAAGTGAGCGCCACAATTAGCGCATTGAATCTCTATTCTAATACCATCAGGATCTGGAAGCTTTTTGATCGCTCCAGGGATTTCATCATCAAAACTAGGCCATCCACAATGAGATTCAAACTTATCTTCTGACCTGAATAATGGAGCTTCGCACCTTTTACAAACATAAATACCTGGTTCGAAATGGTACACATATTCTCCAGTGAACGGAGGTTCTGTGCCTTTATAAACTATTACCCATTCTTCAAAAGGCGTTAGCTTGTTGTATTTAATTCTCTTCTCAGAATTCGATGTCATACATCTATTAAAATATGGAAACATATAACGCTGATCGTTTCTTAGCATCGATCACGATCAATAACTTCTCGTAAAACTAAGAGTTTTACTGAGCCGTTTCCAACAGAATTTGTCTAGTAATAAGCATTAACAACTCTTTAAAATAGATCTGAATCAACCCAAATATTAAGATACCACGAACCAGCTCATCTAATTCAGCCATTTGATATTTATTGATTTTATGCTACGAAAATTCCATCTTGTTCTTAGAACATGCTACACTCCTTTAATTATCATTTAATGATTTACGGATGATATTATGCAAGACCTAACAACTACTCCTTATAATCAAGTAAACCAGTTAAAATCAAACTTTTTAAAATAAAGATATACAGTATATCTTTATCTATAATTGTATACAAAAACTTAAATATTGGATATATGTTATGCTAACTAATGAATAAACCGACGTTAATAGTTTTATTTTTAACAATATTAATGTTCTCGCTAGTTTATGCACATGAAGAAAATCAGGCAATATTCCAGCAAGAGGTAGGAAAAGGAGTAGTTGCAGTAGTTATGGTAAGTCCCTATAAACCGCCGGAGCTACCTTCAGATTTGAACTTGACAATTTCTGTGCTTTTCTACAACGGTACCTATGAAGAAACAAAGCCTACATTGGAACATATAACGCTTAGCGTTTGGATTAAAGATGATAAAAACAACGTGATTAAAGAATTCAAATCAATCCACGTACATGAAGGAAATTTCACATTCTCTTATCAATTTCCTTCAAAGGGTAAGTATTTCCTCGAAGTCCAATTAGAAAGAATAGGACATATGCATGAAGAAACCCATGCACATCCCAGCTTCTCAAAAGCCGGCTTTGAATTGTTCATAGGCATATCACCCACAGTAGCCACAACTACTCCTGGCATGGATATGACTACTTTGATCATAATAGCAGTAATCATAGCAATAGCAGTAGCAGGGATATTTCTGCTACTCAGTAAACAAAGAACCAAAGCGCCTTCTTAGTTCATCAGCCATATCTATTAAGGAAAGCTTGATTTTTTCGATTTTCTTTTTTAATTCATTCTCATTTTCAACCAAATCCTTTAGTCTTTCGTAGAGAAATTTAAGCTTTCCTCCTTTTTCTTCATAATTCAAGAACTTAGAAGCTTCATAGCAACATAACAATTCCAACGCTAGTACTTCTTTAAAGCATGAAATTGATCTTCTCAATAAATTCACAGCATTACCAGCCATGCTAACGAAATCTTCTTGATCAGCACTAACAGATATGGATGATGCAGATGAAGGTGTAGCTAGAATTCTAAGTTCGTTTACATAGTAGGCCGCTAAATATTGGAGCATCATCAAACCTGAACTATTTTCTCTTGCTAAAAAAGCGGGCAATCCTCTGTTCAGTGCAGGGTTCAATATTCTATTTATCCTCCTTTCTATCATACTAGCTAAAGATGAGATAGCAATTCTAAGAAGATCAGCGAAAAAAGCCAGGATTTCTGCATGGAAATTCCCAGCATAGGCTATTTCTCTTTTCTCTAGTACTACTACAGGATTCCCACTAAAAGAATTCATCTCCCTTATCAAAACATAACTTGCTAGATCTATTACATGTCTTACAGAACCGTAAACTTGTGGTATGCATCTTAAGCTATAAGCCTCTTGCATTTCTTGGGAAGTATTTACTAGCTTGCTGTCTTCCAATAGATTTAGAATATAATCCCCCACCATTATTTGATCTACATGCTTCTTAACGTTAAGCGCTTGGATTTCTAGATGGGAAGTAGAACTCCTAAGTACTTCCATAGAAAAAGCAGCGCTAGCACAGGCTAAATCGAATAATCGACTTAACTCTTCTAAGCTGAAGACAAGGGATGCACAACTATGCGCAGTTGAATTTATCAACGCTATCGCATCGCCTTGTTCTAGATTTACTTCTCCCAACATTTCCTTAGAACTAACGACTTTCCCTTGATACTCTACTTCCCCTTCAAGTAAGGAATGAACCAGATTGGCCAAAGGTATTAAATCTCCGCTCGCTCCTAAGCTCCCTTCTTTTGAAAATATAGGATATAAACCCTTATTGAAAACTTCTACTAAAAAATTGAAGGTTTTAAGCGAGATAGTACTTCTGCCGCTAGCCAGTTGATTTATCATTACTAAGAGCGTTGCTCTAGCTATTTCTTTCTCCTCTTTTTCCCCTTCACTTATCGCATGATCTTTTATCATCGCAATTTCACTTTCCTTAGCCCTGCTCTCTTTAAGAAGAGCTCCTACCTTGGTGTTTACTCCATATATCAGCTCTCCTTTTGATATTTTATCCTTCACTATTTCATTGCTTAATTTGATCCTTTCTATTATCTTATCATCTAATTCTATTTTTTGGCCGCTCTTAATGCATCTATAAAGTTTTGCAGGAGTAAGATCCTCTCCTGTTACTAATAGTCTATTATGGCTTTGAGAATCCATGAGAATGAACAACAAAATTAAGATAAATTTCTGTCGTTTATCTCAAGAAATACTTCTCCAATTCTTTGACGTATTCTACGCTTTCTTTTGTGCTTATGAATAACTTCTTTATGTATTCAACGTCTTCTTTTTCTATCCTTTTCCTCCCCATTTCTTTAGCTCTTATAAAGGAAGGTGATAGAAGTTGAACAGCATACCTTAAGCTATACTCAACTCCTAGTTTCGTCAAAAAGTTAAGGGCTTCTTCACTTAGCTCTACCTTCTCTTCCTTAGCTCTTATTTTTATTATTTCCCTGGTTTCTTCTTCATTGTAAAACCTAGTCTTTATGATTATGAGCCTATCTAGCATGTCTAGTGGAATTCCATGCGGGGACTCTATTTCTGTACCTCGTATTTTAGTTACGCCTCTGTTGGTAGCGAAAACCATTATCGGACTGAGTTCATTTTCCATCGCCCTTGACAGAAAAGCCCATGTTTCTATATCTAACATATGCGCATCATCTATGAATATTACACCGGGGATGATCTCTCCTCTACCTTCATTTGTACTCTTAATTATGAATTCATCTACAGATTTCCTGACTTCCAAAGGTATTTCCTTTTCTTCCCCAGCAGTACCGAACATCAGCATGCTTATCAAGCCTTGTTGCTTAGCATTTAGCACATCTAAATCATGGCAAGTGAAATACCTAGTTATTTCCTTATCTTTATAAACAGGACCGCTGGGTACTTCCATCTTCTTCCTAACATATATATCATAGGTCTCGCCTCCTTCTTCTTCAGTCTTACCTTGTATGAAAACCCTTCCTGTTTCCTCGTCTATCCATATCACATCACCCACTTCTACATTAGCTTCTGCAAACTGTTGAGCAATTTCTTGAGGTACTCTTAGGGTTTTCTCTTCTTGCTTAGTTGCCAAGGTTATAGTAGCAGCTACTGGGATTTGTGCATAAGGATTGTATGGATGCTTACCGAACCTGTAATCTAACTTTCTAACAACTCCTTCATAGACCTTCCTTCTCTCCCTAAGCCTAAATCCTACACCTCTTCTTAAAGCTCTAGTCAAAAACTCTGTTTTCTTTATTTCTAGGCTGAATATTTCTGCAGCAGACAAGTGGACAAAGGGGGTGTCATAACCGAGTTCTTTAGCTATACCTATCGCTAAAGCGGTCTTTCCTGTTCCAGGAGGGCCTACGATGAGTACTCCTTTCCCTCCAAATCTGCCTTCCTTTATGAGTTTCGTAACATAGTAAGCTGCTTCTCTTGCTTCTAATTGGCCTACGAAACCACCAGCTATAGGTTGGACTTTTCCATCCCTAACGCCTAAACCTTTAATATGACTATGCAAAGATATTCGCTCAAACCTAGGAGTTATTTCCTCAATTTTTATGCCCATCTTTCAACTTATTATCTGAGCAAACTTAAAAATTTTAAAGATATTTGAATATGTAAAACGTAAAAATATATAATGAAAAGATTAGCTACTGTAGATTTACCTCTTCATTATGGTTATGCTCCTCAATGGTTGATAAAATTAATGAAAGAATTAGGTTATGAAATAAGCTACATATTAATAAAAGAGTATGGTACTGAAGAGTTCTTGAGAAGGATTTCGGATCCTCTTTGGTTCCAATCTTTAGGATGCGTACTAGGATATGATTGGCATTCTTCAGGCGTTACTACTGTTTTAACTGGTGTGCTTAAAAGCGTACTCAATGACAAGGATCTTGGCATAGCAATAGCTGGTGGTAAAGGGAAATTGGCTAGAAAGACTCCTGAAGAGATAATTGAAATATCTAAAAAGTTGGAGATCGATGAACCTCATAGGTTTCAAAGAATAAGCAGGCTTGTAGCTAAGATAGATAGTTCTTTGATACAATCAGGACATAAGATTTACCACCATGCCATGTTCATAGACTATAAAGGGAACTGGGCAGTAGTTCAACAGGGAATGAATGAGGAAGAGAAGAAGGCTAGAAGATATCATTGGTTTTCAGGAGAGCTCAAGGATTTCGTCAATGAACCACATAAGGCCATAATAGGAGAAGCCGTTAACAGGAAAGTCCTCAACATGGTGGATAAGGAAAGCGAAGAAAATAGGAA
>JBEPYP010000025.1:0-8922 GCA_041641355.1 Thermoproteota archaeon
ACATCCCTGAATTCGTTAGAAAGACTTTTTATGAAATCGTAGAAATCCTCAAAGGAATCGAGAAAGTAGAGGATTTCGAAGCCGCAAAAGAGAAGGTAAAGAAGTTAACATATTCACAGTATTCAAGGCTTAAGTTTGGAAGAATACCACTCCAAGAGCTAGTTATAAAGGTCATGATGAACAAAAACATAGAAGACTACAAAAAGACTACGCCCCAGCACGTTAAAGCTGCTCAACAATTAAGAAACTTCGGATTAGAAATAAAGGCAGGCCAAAATATAGCCTATGTTAAAGTCAGAACCTTAGAAGGGGTAAAACCCGTTCAGCTTGCTAGAATTGACGAAATAGATGTGAATAAATACGTGGAGCTCATGCGAAGCAGCTTAGAACAATTGCTTGAACCTGTAGGTATAGATTTCGAAGAAATACTAGGAATAAGTTCTCTGGGTCATTTCATGTAGAAGCTATAGCTTCTTTTAAGATTTTCTTGCCTTTTTCAATGTCCAAGTTACCGTTCTCATCTAAAGGAACTCTTCCCATAACATATTTTATGTCACCTTTATCATCTACTAGGAAAACCTGCGGTACTTCCACTCCTCCGTATTCATCCTTTTTACCGTAGTTAACTAAGAATTCCCAATCTTCTTGCCTTATTTCCAATTCTACATTAGTTTCTTTGGAGATTTCTTCTACCAATTTTTTAACATATTTAGAAGATGTTTCCCACTCAGCTATAACTGCTATTATCTTTTTAGCGACCATACTAACAAATTCGGGGTTCTTCTATTTTAACCTATCCAGTAAAATACAGCTGAGAAAATAAGATCTCCTAAAATGGTAGTTACGGGTATTGATATCAGTAAGTATACCAAAAAAGGTTGTAGCTTTTCACACCAGTATTCATTAAGAGGAAAAGTTTTATTTTCTTCAAAATATTCGAAGCCTAATTTGAAGTTCACTTTGCCGTTTATCAACACAGGTATGTAGAACTTTTTTCCCTCAAATTCCTCTTTACTGAGTTTTTGGGCGAAGATAAAAAGCAAAATTTTATCCTTCATGCCCAATTTTGTTTCGAATAATTTGCGGTTTTTCAAAAAATAGCTTAAATTCTTTGTTATGTTCACGAATATATAAAAAGAGTTTAATATTATCGCGTTAAAGGAAATCGAAAGCGGCAAAATCAAAGGTTTAAAGAATATAGGTTCTAAAGGGAAGCTGGGCAATGCTAAGGCCAGGCTCCATATTGCTTTGGAATCCGCACCCCCAAACTTGAATACATAAAATAAAGCTAAGCCGAATAGGAAAGATGGTAGAAATATGATCAGCAAGTTGTAACCTTCTTCTATTATCGAAAAAGGTAGAGTCAAAACAAGCAATAAAATCCAAAGTTCATCCTCAACTTCCCTTTTCTTTATATCAAAATAACTAGCGACGCCCATTATCGCTAGAACTACAGCTAATTTATAGATATAAAGAGGCTCCACACCTTGAAAATATTTATATCCTATTAAGTTTCACTTTTCTATGCACATGCTGAGAAAATTGGTGATATCTTATCTAGTATCGTTACACTCACTTTCTACCCTCTACGTTTATAATGTAGTTAAGGTTGGTTTTCCCTATACTTTTCTAGTCGCTTCTATTTTTTCCTTGATTTTATTACTTCTTTCTTCCCATGCTTACATCAAATTCGTAATAGAAGGAGGTAGAGCGGAGATGAGGAATCATGTCTTTCTTTTTGGAATGATAATTCTGCCTATTACTTTATTTTATTATTTACCAATTTTCTATTACAATCAACTAATTGATTTATTAAATAAAGTTTTTCCTTCAATATCTTTGTACTTATTATGGGCATCTTATAATCCTCTGTATATAATATTTATAGTTCCACAATTTATATTATCAACTATTTCTTCATTATTTGTTTATTTTTATATTCATAAAAAATTTAATTTATTAAAATAAAATTTAGTAAAAATAAGATTACTCAGCTGTTGTTATGTTGATGTTTTCTACTAAAGCATAAGGTACATATGTAGGAATGTTGACTTCCCACCACTGTATTGGGTAAATCTTGTTCGAAAGAGCCTTAATATTTCTTAATATGTTCAAAAAGTTATCGCTAAGTCTAGCTCCCAAAAATGCGTTCTTTATTTCCCCGTTTTCTATCAAGAAAACTCCATCTCTTAATATGGTTGAGAAATCTCCTGTCTGATAGTTTTGGAATCTTGTATACCAGTTATTCACTATCAATAGACCTCTCTTCACTTCCTTTATCATTTCATCTTCTTTGAAATCTCCTTCTTTTACATGAACGCTCCAAGGTGAAGGAGATACTATTCCTGCATTGCCAGTACTTTCAGTATTAAACTTCTTAGCCGTAGTTAAATTATGCAAATATGTCCTTAGCACACCTTGGCTTATTATCTCTTTTCGCTGTGTAGGTATACATTCTTCGTCAAATCTCGCGAAACCAGCTGAACTTTTCTCCTTAGGATCGTCTATTAAAGTAAATATGTCGTTGGCAATTTTTGCACCTATCTTCCCTGCTAGGAAGGAATATCCTAATTCTACACTATATGCTGAACTCGCATTGGCTACATGTTCTGCTATACTTGCAAATATCATCGGAGATAGTATTACTGTGTATTTCCCGGCTTCGATTTTTTTATGATTAACATTTAGCTTAGCATAGTATACAGCCTTTTCTACTACGGTTTTCCAATCGAGATCTTTTATGTTCCTTGCTGAATATGCCCATTGGCCTGTGGAATTTGAATCAATGAAGCATCTGTGATTCAGCATGATGCCAGATCTTTTGTCTTCCACATAAACCCCGTTGGAAGTCCAACATTTAATCTCTGAATAGGTAGCCTTCAATGTGCCCGCTACCTTTTTCACGCCCAAATTTAAGGATTCATTTATAATATTTTCTGCATAATCCAAGATTCTATCAGAGATCTTGATGGTTTCTTCATCTGGTTCTAGGATAGCATCATACTGGAATTTAATATCGGGCAAGCTCACGTATACTTCTTGTTCTTCGAGTTGTGATGCAATTTTAATCAATTCCTTAGAAAGTTGTTCTGGATCAAAATATAAATTATTTAATTCTGTTATTAATTTTCTTTTATTATAACCTACGCATATAGATAATATGGAATCATCATTTATGATAGGTATCATTATTTCATTATTAGCATATCTTACCAAGGTGGTAGTTTTTTTGTCTAAAGATACTATTACATCGCTTGCATTTTTGTTCTGTAAATTCTTAATTAAACTTTCTATTCTATTTTCAACGCTCATTTTATCCAGATATTTCTTGCTCTCATAGTAGGTCCTCCAAACCAAACAGGAACTCCTTGCATGGGTTCTCCTTTTCCACAAAGTCCTGCTTCAAACTTCAAATCTTTTCCGACTGCGTCAATGCTCTTGAATAACTTACCTGTGGTGACTTCTAGCACAGGATTTCTGAGCAATCCTTTGATTTCTCCGTTTTCTATCAAATACGCCTCTAGACCGCCATACTTTTGATTCCATCTTCTATCATCGATGTTCCACTCCATGTAGGATTTAAAGTAAACACCTTTCTTTATATCTTCTAGCAATTCTTCAAAACTATAGTCTCCTGCTTCTATGAATGTGTTGGACATTCTTATGAGAGGTTCATTAAAGTAAGCTGTAGCGCGAGCAGATCCATTGCTCTTCAATGAAAGCTTAGAAGCGTATTCTCTATTTAACAGGAATTCTTCTACGATGCCATTTTTTATTAAATACTTCTTCCTTGCAGGGATTCCTTCTTCATCATAAACATAGAAGCCCAACGATTTTTCTATCAGCGGATTGTCTACTATTGTTAAAACGTCACTTCCAATTTTCTCTTTTTTAAGCATCTCCACATTTACATACGATTCGCCACCTTGAGCAGCTTCTCTTCCTAGAATCCTATCTGCTTCAAAGGGATGTCCACAAGCTTCGTGGGAAATAAGTCCAGATATTTCTCCGTCTATTAGAACATCATAATAACCGCTTTCTTTCAATTTCTCTCCTTCATCCAATATCTTACCTAAAATTTTGACTTCTTCTTCTACTTTATCTTCAATTTTCAATTCTTCCAGATATTCTAGTCCTGAGGATCCTCCTTCAGATCTTTGTCTTTGTAAAACCCCTTTTTGTGGGTCTAAGACCGTGAAGAATCTAAGTACCACAACGCGAGGTATTCTGTGCTCTATATGTGAACCCTCGCTATTAACATATGTTCTGTTATCTAGGGAAGTAACCAAGAAGAAAACCCTTATTAAGGCTCTTTTTTCAGCAGAAGTTACCCTCTTGTCTACTTCCTTAAAATATTTAAGAGTTTCTTCCAAATCGAATTCTATCGGATTTTGTTTGGGCTTAACTAAGCATACATCCCTATAAGCTCTGGCTTTTTCTATTTCTATTTTGCTCCCTCTCTTCTCGTTCACTTTAGCCATTTTTATAGCTTTCCTGCAACTTTCGAGAACGCTTTCTAATTCAAGGGCGTTTGTTGAAGCGAATCCGAATGAATTTTCAACCAATACTCTTATACCTATTCCCCTATAGGATGCAACGCCATAATTTTTCATATTACCGTTGAATATTTCCATACGATTTACTTTTGCATCTTGGTATCTGATCTCTACGAATTTAGCACCCTCTTTAGATGCGAAATCTATAACTTTCTGAAAAAGTTCTTCCATTAAGTGTTAATCTTTGTGTGGTATAAATGTGTTTGTGTGAAATACGGTTAAACGTTTTGGGTTGGTTTTAGCTCAGGAAGATTGTAAATCGTCCTAAGGATAACCGCTAAATTACCTAAGAGGAAGATTAGTAAAAAGACAACTTCGAAAGAGTTCTTGGACACGGGATAAACGAAGGAAGCTAGAATTATCAAAAGCAATCTATCACCTCTTTCTCCTATAACCGTATTGCCTTTAGTCCTTTTTTGACCAAGATTAAGCTCCAATTTAGCTCGTGTATATGACGGTATCATAGATCCGAATATGGCTAGAGCTACATAGATCCATCCTGATAAACCTGCGATTCCAATCGCTATTATTGGTATGAAATCAGAATATCTATCGATTAAAGAATCCAGAAAATTACCTAATTTAGTTTCCATCTTAGCAGCTCTAGCGATCATCCCATCTAGTATATCTAGGAAACCAGATAGAGCGAGTAATAGAGCCGCTATTATAGGATGCTTAAAATAATAAAATATTCCAGATATGATGGCTAAGATTAACGCAGAAAGCGTTACCGAATTGGGGCTTACGCCGTTTTTGATCAGTATATTTGCCAATGATTGAAAGAATTTTTCGGATTTATTTCTAAGAAAGCCTAACATTAAGAAATCGCTTCTCTAATTAGTTGCAAAATTTTCTCTTTTCCTACGGCTTGAATCAGGGAAACGAGTTTAGGTCCGCTGTCTTTTGATAAAATTATTCGATACAATATCTTAAACCCATGTTTTGGTTCAACGGCTGTTTTTCTCATCGAATCATATAATTTCATTTCTAACTCTACGACATCCTTACCTTCCCATTTTTCTATGATTTCGTAAACATTTCTTAACATGACCATCTCTTTTTCGTTTAGGTTCTTTTTAGAATCAGGCAAAACATTCTCGGCTATCTTTATCTGCATGTTCTCCCCCCCGTATTTTTTAACCCAATATTCTACTTTCCTTGACATTTCTTCCAAGAACTTGAGTTCTTCAGGATCAGGTTCGCTTTTTAAATATCCTATTTTCATCAACTTCTTGACCAATTCTGTTGTTCTATTTTCTTGGGGGGTTATTTGAGCAAGGATCGCCATTAGATGATAGGGAATCTGCAAGCCTATTTTCTTAGGTGGATTGAAATCATTGGCTGCTTCATAGCTGAATTTGATATCGAAAATCATATCTTTTCTAGGCGGCTCTTCAAGACCGAAATATATCCTTTCTGCTTTATCGTATTCTTCATGAAGTAAGGGTATGGTTATGCTTGGATTGAAATCCAAATGTGTTCTTTCTTTCATGACGAAATACCAATATTTAAGCACTTGAGGTCTACCTACTCTTAACCATTCATCTACATCGAAGGATACTCCTTCAGAACTCCCCATGGGTTCTCTTTTACCATCAATAACCAGACTAACCCATTCATAAGCCAAGCCCTTTGGAGGATTTAGTCCAAAGATCTCTTTATATAGCTCATTGCAACTATCTCTACTCCCTCCCGCGGCTGCATGGTCTTTTCCATAGAATTCTACATCTACCAAGAATGCATACCATAAACTAACCCATTCAGCCCTCCATTCAAGCTTTCCCTTATTTATTTTCGTTTTACCCTCGTTGCCACACTTAGCACAGATATAGAAAACATCATCATCTTCTATCTTAGTTACTTTTGTTGTTAGGATGTTATAGCATTTATCACACAGAGGCTTCAGAGGCACCCAATCTTTTCCGAGTTTCTCTCCTTTATATTTATTGAGGATTTTCTTAGTTTTTTCTTTTTCATTTATGAAAGTTTTTATCGCTTCTCTCATCCTAGGATTGTTCTCATATATCTCATGGGTCATCACAGGCTCTGCAGTTATTCCGTATGCTTCATAAGAAAGCTTATAGGGTTCATAAAAATGCTCCACCCAGTTTTTATGACAACCTTTAGGATCTTCTACATTTAGTATCCTCGTCCCTTTCCATTCCTCTATAAATTTTTTAGAAACCAAAGGTTCCTTAGCTTTCAAAGGATCTTGTGTATATATTATTACTATATGCTTAACTTCCTTCCCTTCCCTTCTTAGCATTCTCGTTATTGCTGAAGGGTATATCACTTCACCTCTTAGTTTACCTATATGTATTGGCCCTGATACCGCCATTCCACCGCTAACTACGTAATGATCTTTGTTCTCCTTTAGTATCTCTTCTACGAATCTTTCAAGCCAAGTTTTGATCATCAGATTAAAATGTCCTCTTACTTATTCTTTCCTCTTCAGGTCTGACTTTCCTTATTCCCCTGAATACTGCGCAGGAGACACAGTAAACCACGGTAACAGGCGCTTTAATTATTCTAGCCCCTTTCTTCTCCAGCTCCGCTTCTAGTTGTGGATCCAAAAAAGACTGTTCTCTAGTTACTTTTATGGCTTTTCCTCTTGGGATTAATCTTCCACAACCATCACATGATAACAATGAATCTCTCCCTTTAGCTCCTTTACTCCTACCTCTACTCTTCCTTTTTTTAGGCAAATTCAATCACCGATATATTGTTGTAGTCATTAATATTTATTTGCTTTCTCCACGAGTTCAGCTTACATGGTCTTAATGATGTAAGCTTGGTCTGTATCAAAGACAAAGCTACTTTGACAAAGTCTATCTCGATGAAGTCTAAGCTTGAAGAACTGAAAATTTCTTGACTTGTAGAATTATTTCAATATTTCCTAGCTAGGTACCCTATCTTTTCAGTTTCTTTTCCACAAACTATGCAAATTCCTTTTTCTTTTTTGTTGACATCTAAACCTAAGAACTTAACGCCTTTAATTGCATCATCCAATTTAATTCCACATTCATTGTTTTCGCAAACACTAAACATCGCCGCCTTATTCTCTGAGATCACTCTTTCTAGCTGGTTCATGTTCTCAACCTTAACGATCCTTTCTGCCATAGCCTTCTCTACTCTGTTTTTGAGCTCCTTTTCAAGATCCCCTAATGCTCTTTTAACAACAGCGTATATTTCTTCTTTATTTATTTGTATCTTCTGCCTCAATCTAGTTACAACTGTTAGTTTTCCCTCTTTAACTTCTTTAGGACCTATCTCGATCCTAATAGGAATACCCATTCTTTCCCATTCATAGAACTTCTCTCCGGGAGTTTTTTCAGGGTCTTCATCCAGTACCACATTATACCCTGCGACTTCTAGCGATTCCTTGATTTCCTTGGCGTAATCTAAGATATTTTGTCTTTCTTTTTCGTAAAAAATGGGTATGATGACCACATGTATAGGTGCGATGCTTGGCAATAGAATAACCCCTACATCATCTGCATAGTGCATTAAAATTGACGCTATTACCCTTTCAGAAATACCATAGCTTAATTGATGTAACCAATCATAGCTTCCATCTCCCTTCATGAATTTTGCATCGAAGACTTTAGCGAAGTTCTGTCCTAGATAATGAATTGAGCCTATTTGTAAGCTCTTCCCATCGGGTAAAATCGTATCGAAAGTGATCGTGATTTCAGCACCTGGGAATCTATCCCATGCCGGTCTTTCAGGAGTTATATAAGGTATCCCTATTCTTTTGAAAATATTACAGTAAATTTCATATGCTTCTCTCAGATGTTTTAATGCGTCTTCCTTAGAATCATGGAAAGTGAAGGCTTCTTTGAAAGTAGTAACTTCTCTTACTCTTACCATTGGGTGCGTAGCTTCAGTTTCATACCTGAATACGCTGACTATTTGGAAGACCTTTAAAGGAAGATCTTTGTATGACGTGATTTTATCCTTGAATATATACGTCATGGAAGTCTCGCTCGTAGGCCTTAATGCAAGTTCGACTTCTAGTTCATCATCGCCTCCTTTGGTAACCCAAAATACCTGTTCTAGAAAACCAGCTATGTGTTTTGCTTCCTTCTCTAGCATATCTCTAGGTATTAAGAGGGGCAATAAGACTTCCTTATGGCCTGTTTTATAAAGTTCCTCTCTTATTACGTTTAGGACTTTTTGTCTTATTTCAAATCCGTAGGGGAGCCAAATCCCACAACCTTTTATAGGATATTTACCATAATCGTAAATCTTAGCAAATCTCAGCAACTCATTAAATCTTTCTATAAGGCTCTTTTTTTCCATCGATTTATTAAATATGAAACTGCTTAAAAATTATACTAAGCTTGCTTCTTCAAGCGGCTCTATA
>JBEPYP010000026.1:0-8855 GCA_041641355.1 Thermoproteota archaeon
TAGAACCTGCAGAAAAGGCAGAAGCTTCATATACTCCTGGATAAGCAGGGGTATCTCCATAATCTAAATAACCTTTACCGATCTTTGATAATCTTTTAACCAATTCTAGATAACCTTCATCGTGAAATAGCAGAATTTCCTCATCAGAAGCCTTTCTAGCTTCAAGCTTTATGAAGACTTTTTCATCCAAATATCTTCTCAATTTATCTAAGAAGATTTTGTATCTATCCTCGTTCAAAGGATGTGGCTTGGGGAAATGGTATTTCATATTCTCGCCTAATACAACGCCTACTTTGCACTTCATATCTCTACATCACTTCTAAAGTATTTCATTATAAAATAATTAACGGGAAATCCAACAAGGAAGACATACTAGTGGGTAAGCATTTATTACCCGGGTTTGATCAAAGCTTAAGATATACAACTAAGAAGATTCAGTATGTACACTTAAATAATTAGTTTACAAGTAATGTTCTACTGCTTTTAGCAAGCAATACGTAGCATGAGAATTTTTCATAATCGCAAGCGTTACTATGTAGCTATAATTTATTCTCTTCAAGTCCATAGAAAGCGATTGGCGTATTACTTGAGTATTACTTTCACGATGCTTAGGAAAAATCCTTTTTTATTAAAAAATAAAATACACATGAGTTTTGTAATGGAGGTCTTTAATTTACTAGTCTTCCTATTTTTACTTATAATAACTATGTTACTCTTAATATTGGTGAAAAGATCTCTTTCGATTATACCAGCTTTTTTCTTGGGCGTCGTGATTTACATTCTTACTTATAACGGTTTATTTGCTGGTCTAACATTGTTCATTGTGGCTTTGGCTCTAAAAATTCGATAGATTAATCACGAGTTATATTTCAAATCTTTAAATATTTAAAACAAATCTTGATTTCTTAAATATGGTAGTAATAGGAAAAAGTGAGTTGCTCAAGCTACAGGAAAAATACCACTTGATTCATCCTTTTAATCCTGAATTGATAGATGGCGATAGTTTTATCTTGACAGTTCAAAACGATGTAGAAATCAAATATTTAGAGCATAAAAACGTGATATCGAATGAAATCGTGTTTGTACCTGTAGATTACGTAGCCCATATGACTGCTAAAAGTAAGTTTGGCAGGCTCGGTTTATCTTTTTTGAATGCAGCTAAGGTCCATAGTGGTTTTGTAGGTAGAATTGTACTAGAAGTCGTCAATCTGAATAACGATCATCTCCCTATATTGATAAAAAAAGGAGAACCTTTCATGCATCTGGAATATTTAAGAAGAGAAGGAGAACCTTCTCCATATTGTGGGGAATACCAATTTCAATACATGAGCGATGAAGAAATTCTGTTTTATCTTAAAATCTTAAAGCAACATATACCTAACTATGAGTATTACAGTAAAATATGGTTGAAGAGTAAACCTCATTTGCTTAAGTTTCTATAGCTTTTCAGCGATCAAGTAAGGCCACATGGGCCATTCTTGACTTCCGCTATCTACTGCTTTTATCTTAATTCTTTCTCCTATTTTCAACTCTTCTTTCGAAGAAACTTTCATCCTGGCTAAAATTTTTATGCCTTCATCCAACTTGATTAAGCAAACTGCATAAGGGGCTTCTTTTTCCAGTCTCTTAGGGGCTACGTGGATTATCGTAAAACTTTCTATAATCCCTTCACCTTTGAGTTTTTTCCAACCAGCGTTGGTAGAGAAGCATTTATGACAGATTTTTCTAGGAGGAACACTCAAGTAACCGCAATCTAAACAGACTGAAGCATATAATTCTCCCTTAGAAGCTCTTTCGAAGAAACCTTCTATGCTTATCTCTTCACTCATGTCCTAGCCTTTAATATGTGAACATAATGGGTTAAACCTGAACCTCCCATGTTTTGGGCTAAACCTATCTTTGCTCCTTTGACCTGTCTTTGATCAGCCTCATTCCTCAACTGTAAATATAATTCATATATTTGCGCAATTCCTGTAGCTCCTACTGGATGACCTTTAGCTTTCAAACCTCCGCTTGGGTTTGAGGGGAATTCTCCGTCTAGATTTGTAGCGCCTTCTTCTAGCAGCTTGCCTCCTTTACCTTTTTCCGTGAACCCTAATTCCTCGTATTCTATTATCTCAGCTATCGTAAAGCAATCATGAAGCTCGAATACGTCTATATCATTGATCTTCAATTCAGCTTGTTCTAATGCCTGTCTTGCAGCTTGTCTTATACCTTTTATTTCAGTTATGTCTTCTTTTTCTACTATTGATGAATGATCTGATACGTGTCCGCTGCCTATTATATCGATTGGCATATCTGAGAATTTTTCTGCTATTTCTGGTTTAGCTAAAATGAGGCAAGCTGCTCCATCGCTTACTAAAGAGCAATCATAAAGCTTAAGAGGCCAAGCTATTACCCTTGATTTTAATACATCTTCTACTGTTATCAGCTTCTGCATATGAGCCTTAGGGTTATAATAAGCATTTTTATGATTTTTCACCGCAACTAAGGCAAGATGCTCTTCCGTAGTACCGTATCTATGCATATGTGCAGTGGCCATGAGGGCGAATACACCGACGAAAGTTAAGCCACTCCATTGTTCCACTGTTATATCGCTTGCACCCATCAATACTTCTGTCACTTCAGGTGTAGTTTTATTCGTCATTTTCTCTACACCAGCTACAAGCACTAGATCATACATTCCAGATTTTATGGACATTATCCCTGCTCTTAAGGCTGCTGAACCAGAAGCACATGCGTTTTCAACTCTCATCACTGGCATTGAGCTATATCCTAACCAATCAGATAAAATAGGCGCTATATGGGATTGGTGTTCGAAATGGGCTGAAAAATTTCCAAAAATGCCAATCTTTATCTTATTCCTTATCTCAGGGTCTTTACTTCTTTCTATAGCTTCTTGGAACGCTTCAACTAATAACTCTCTAGCCATAACATTTTTTCTTCTACCAAACTTAGAACAACCAGCACTTACGATTGAAGCTAATGTCTTATCCACAAAAAATTATTCTCTGTAAAGTATTTAAGAAGAATTATACTTAGCTTGCCTTAAAGCCACTATTCCAGGAAGGTCTTTCTCCATCAGCATCTCGGTTAAAGCTCCTCCTCCCGTGCTTACATGGCTAAAACGATTTGTATAACCAAACATGTTCAATGCAGCTACTGTATGTCCTCCCCCTGCTACTGTGAAAGCATTGGAGTAAGCCATCGCCTTTAATATCCTTTTAGTACCTATGCTAAAGGGCGTTTCTTCGTAAACACCCAACGGTCCACTTATAATTATAGTATTAGCTTTCCCTATTATCTCCTCTAGATATTCGCAGGTTTTTTCTCCTACATCTTTAATAGGCATGTTTAAAGGCAAAGCGCTTAACGGTATCTCAACTCTTTCTCCTTTAGGGGTTTCAACAGCCAAATCTATAGGTAAAATTATTTTTTCTTTGTATTTTTCATAAACCAACTTCGCTTCATCGTAAAGTAGGAGAGCACCTTTCCTTTCTAGGAATTTATTATTAGGTTCTCCTAGATCATGACCGCTTACTTTTAGGTATAAATTTCCTATAAGTCCTCCTAGGAATACCCATTCAGCCTTGTTCTTTTCACCCAAATGTTCTATTAAGTCAACAGCATCATCTAACTTTGTACCTCCCAAAATATATAACCGAGGATGTTCACTATATTTCAATAACCAAGTCAATGCCCTTACTTCCCATTCCATGATCCTTCCTGCACAAGAAGGCATTACATAGGGATAACCGGTTAGAGAAACATTGGCTCTATGAGCGGCAGCAAAAGCGTCATTCACGTAAATGTCGCAAAGGACAGAAAGTGTTTGAACCTGTTTGGTCATCGCTTGTTCTTCATAAGGTCTTTTTATCATTTCATCAGGATCTGTTCTCACGTTTTCTAGCATGATTATTCTATATTCACCTGCTCTTAGCCTCTTGAGCGCCTCTACTGCTTTAGGGCCATAGACATCTGGAATATATATTACCTTAGTCTTGAGTATCTTGGACAATAATTTAGCGTGAAGATCAGTAGTCGTGAAATCTTTATCTCCGGGCCTTCCTTGATGGGTTAACATCGCAACTCTCGCTCCTCTTACTAGGAGTTCTTTTAAAGTTGTTTCTGCTAACACTCTCATTCTAGTCAAATCTATAGGCATGTTAGTCTTAGGATCTAAAGGTAAATTCATATCAGTTCTAAGCAATACGAGCTTGTTCTCAAAATCGAAATCCTCCATCGTTTTGAAACCTACGTCGATTTTTTTCATTTGTTCTAATATATCCTCCGGTATCTTTCCTCCTAGAGGATTAAAGGAAAAGATCATTTCAATAGAATTTTTTAACTACTCCAAGCGTTTTGTCTGTTAATTCTATAGATTTTTTAGGTTCTTCTTCAATACCTGTTAATGCTCTTATCGCATCTATGTTTTCAGGTATTACAATACTCTCTTCATGAGTAGCCCATATTAGAGTTAGGTCATTTTGTATCAAAGATACGCTTTCAAGCCATACTGGCACTTCATATATGTCTCCTCTATTTCTTCCGAGGTCTCTTCCGATTTCGAACAATGTATTTAAGGCTTCAACTTTATCCTTGCCGCTTACGAAAACAACCCTTGGTTCTTCTTCCAGAGCTCTTATCACGGTTTCTTTAGAGACTTTTTCCTTAAGCTCTATGAACCCAACGTGTAGATGATAAAGATTATGGCTTCCTTTAGCAGCTATGGTGATTATATCTAAATCCTTAATCACCGTCTTTGCATCAGGTCCGTGATGTGAAGGTATTTCCAAATCGGGCACGACTGTGTTCATTATCCCTTTCTTATGCGATTCCCAAGGGTCTGCGGCTCTTCTGAAAATAGATACTCTTGCCCTTTTAACCCCAATTCTTTCGTGTATTGCACCTACAACTCTGCATATTGCAGTAGTATTACAACTGACGACCCTCGTGAATTGTTTACCAAAGCTTTCCATATAATTTCTTGCTGCTACGAAGCTTGTATTGGTTAGTTCATGATCTTCGCCTCCTTCAAAGATAGCTTTGACGTTATATTTTTCGTAATAAGGTTTATTCTTAGCACCTACTCCTTCGGGAGAAGCATCCACGACTACGTCAGCTTTTAGAAGTAATTCCTCAAACGTGCCTGCGGGTTCAAAATTGTGTTTCTTGAATTCATCAATTCTAGCATTTAAAGATAAATATATCGGTATGTTCTTCTTAGCTATCATCGCGGTCCTCCAATCAAATCCAGGACCGGCTATACCGACGAGTTCCATATCAGGTTGCAATCTAATAGCATCAACAACGCGCTTACCTATGGTTCCATAACCGCCTACAACAGCAACTTTTACTTTTTTCATAACTTATAATCGCATTAAACATTTAAAGCTTAGTTTTCAGTTGTCTTTGTCTGTTGAATAACTCGATTATTTTTTCAGCTGCTATTTCTGTATGTTCAAAATCCTTTTTTTGTTTGAACCTTAGGTTTAATATGACCAGTAAACATTGCGTTAAATTAGCTACAGAAGCAGCAAATAATCTGTTTATTTGTTGATGCGTTTCTATTTCCTCCTCGCTTTCGATTTCTCTTCCAGCTCTAACACTTTGAATATCCTTTTTTCTTCTTTCTATGACATCAAGAGGATTGTATTCTAGAACTACTATCACGTCAGGCATCATCGCCTTGGCAGCATCAAAAGGCAAACCAGGATAATATCCTCCTTGCATTTTAATGCTAAGATGTGTATCTATCACTACATCACCTTCAAGTTCAGAAATTTTCTTTGCAGCATCAAGCTGTAATTTCCTGTACTCATCTAGAGGTATTTTTTTCCTCATTTCATCTCTATCTTTTACACCGAATTTCTCCTTGGCTATTTCTAGCATTACGTCACCGTAGTTCACTACTTTAATTTCAGGCATTCTTCTCTTGATTTCATTTATTATCGTAGTTTTTCCTCCTCCTGGGACGGCTACTAGAACAACTTTCATAAAATTGGATTCTCTTACAAATTAAAAAATTAGCTTTAATATCTAACGTTCTATTTTCAAATATGGACTTCGATTTCAGTGAAGAACAAAAACTCTTCAGAGAAACAGTCAGGGAATTCGCTAAAAAGGAAATAATGCCCTATGAAGCTGAATGGGATGCTAAAGGTGAATTCCCCAAATCCCTTTTTAAAAAGCTAGCCGAGGTTGGCTTAGCCGGTATAAGGATACCTGAGAAGTATGGCGGTCAAGGTGCTGATGCTGTGACCACTGGTATAGCGATAGAAGAATTATCAAGGTTCGATTTCAATGTAGCAAACTTCATAATAATTAACAATGTATTGACTGCCAACTTAATCTCCGAATACGGCAGTGAGGAATTAAAGGAGCTAGTACTCCCAGGAGTAGCCAAAGGAGAAGTATTTTTAGGTATAGCTCTCACTGAACCTCATTGTGGTAGTGATGCCGCAGCCATAAAAACAACGGCAACGCTGGATGGTGATGAGTGGGTGATAAACGGTGAGAAATCTTCCATAAGCATGGTCAAATATGCCAACTACTTTGTACTCTTCGCTAAAACCAAGCCTGAGGAAAGGCATCGCGGAATAAGCGCCTTCTTGGTTCCTTCAAACTCTAAGAACATAAAATATTCTTATTTTGACGATGTAGGCTATAGACCTATTTCAAGAGGAGCTTTCAAGCTAGAGAATGTGAGAATACCAAAGGAATATCTAATAGGCAATTTGAATGAAGGTTTCTATTACGTAATGAAGACTTTCGATTTCAGCAAGACCTTACTTGCACTGTCATGCTTGGGGGCAGCAGAGCAATCATTAGAAGAGACCATCGAGTATGCTAAGCAACGTTATGCTTTTGGGTCACCAATAGCCAAGTTTGAAGCAATACAATTTAAAATAGTAGAACATTACACCTTACTTGAAGCTTGTAAGCTACTGTGCTATCGGACCCTATGGATGAAAGATAAAGGTTTACCTATAGTTAAAGAAGCAGCCATGTGTAAGTGGTGGGCTCCCAAATTAGCATTTGAAATAATTCATGATTGTATTCTAATCTACGGCAACGTGGCTTATACTAAAGAACTTCCTTTGGAAAGAAGGATGAGGAATGTAATGGGTATAGAAATAGGTGATGGTACAGCAGAAATTCAAAAAATAATTGTGGGAAGAGAGCTTTTAGGAAAAGAATACGTCCCTTATAAGTAACTAACTTAAGTTTATAATCACCGATTTAAGCTTTGTATAGTTGTATATAGAATGTATACTTTGTTCAAAACCCAAACCGCTTTGTTTTGTAGTTGAGAAGGGTATTTGAGGATAAGTTACAGGACCTTCATTTATGCAAATTGTACCAGCTTCTATACTAGAAGCTAACTTATGTGCGCTTTTCAAATCGTTTGTCCATATAGCTGCATACAAGCCATATATTGTAGAATTGGCTAGATCTATTGCTTCATCTAGGCTTGAGAAACTGGTCGCTGCCAAAACAGGACCGAAGATTTCTTCTTGGAATATTTTCATATCTTTAGCTACGTCATCAAATAGCGCAGGCATTATGAAGTTCCCTTTCATCAATTTTTCTTCTTTAGGTCTTTCTCCGCCGTAGATCAATTTAGCACCTTCTTTCCTTCCCTCTTCTACGTAATAACTTACACGCTCCAACTGCTCCTTTGATATTAAAGGACCCATTTGAGTATCAGGCTCTAAACCATAACCTACTTTGATTTTAGAAAAGTGTTCTCTTAACGTGTTGATTAGTTTATCTTTAATGCTTTCATGGTATAAAAGCCTAGAATATGCCCAGCACATTTGTCCAGCATTGGTTATTATACCGTTTATTACGCCTTGGATTACCTTGTCTAATCTAGCGTCAGGCAATACTATATTGGGATTTTTACCGCCTAGTTCCAAAATCACAGGCTTTATGTATTTAGAAGCTAATACCATTACCTCTCTTCCTCCTTCAAGAGATCCTGTGAAAGTAACGGAGTCTATTTCCTTGTGTTGAACTAAATAACTTCCAACAGTCTTTCCAGGTCCTACTATTACGTTAAGCACTCCGTCTGGAAGGCCTGCTTGTTTAGCTAGTTCAGCTAATTTTATAGCAGTTATTGGTGTATAAGAAGATGGTTTGACTATCGCAGTATTTCCAGCAGCCAATGCAGGAGCTAAGCTTCTTGCGGTTAAAGGTAAAGGGAAGTTCCAAGGTACTATATGCGCGGTAACTCCAAGAGGCTCTCTTATAGTATAGCAAAATCTATCGCCAGGAACTGGTATCGTATCACCTTGAATTTTATCAGCTAAGCCAGCGTAATATTCAAATAGTCTTGCAGCATAAAGTACATCGCCTATTGCTTCTTTAAGAGGTTTACCGTTATTCAAAGATTCCAATCTTGCAAGAGTTTCACTATTATCCCTAATCAAAGTTGAAAGTTTATACAATATTCTTCCTCTTCTCGAAGGATCCAGCTTAGACCATTGGTTAAATGCATTCTTAGCTTCTCCTATTGCCTTATCCACATCTTCTAAGGAAGCTTCTTCTGCATAGGCGATTACTTCGTTATTTGAAGGATTTAAAACAGGAATTTTTTTCCCGCTCGTCGCTTCTACGAATTTGCCTCCTATAAAAAGCTTAATGTGTTCTATCCCTTCCATAAGATAAGTAAGCTTATCCAGTTATAATATTTCTTCAGCGATCATCACTTTCATTTTTCCTTCAGATATCTTCATCGCATCTCTAGCAGCTTCTCTCATTTCACTAGAGTTCATGGCATTTTCTAAATCTTCCTTGCTCTCAAAATACAATTCAGCCATCAAGTAGTAGTCTAAGTTTCCGATAGGAGA
>JBEPYP010000027.1:0-8504 GCA_041641355.1 Thermoproteota archaeon
TTTATTATTAGAAAAAGAAGAAAATTTAAACGCTGAAAGAAGAACCGCAACTACAAGTATGTATTGCGTTTGGATTATCTATCTTAAAACCTGCAGCCATTAGAGTCTCTACATAGTCTACGCTTGAGCCTTTTAAATATTTCGCACTGAACTTGTCTATTATCACCTTCACCCCTTTCACTTCATAAATGTAGTCATCGTCTGTGGGTTCATCAAAAACCATTCCGTAACTAAATCCTGCACAACCTCCACTAGCAATATAAATTCTCAGAGCTAAGTTCGGATTGTTCTCTTCTGCTAAGAATTCTTTTATCTTCTCTATTGCTTTATCTGTAAATGTGACTATCATCTCTTGAGTTTGGATTGCCATTACTCATTATCTTTCGTACCGTATATAAAAGCTTTTCTACAAAACTTCTTCTCCTTGATAGACCCTGCCCTTCCAATGTATTCCTTTTCTAAACCTTAAGTAAGAAAAAAATAAAATAGATATTAACAAAATTATAGATAAAAAGTAAAGAAACCCATAAAGATAATTAACATTTAATTTATAATATATTATTCCAAATCTAAAAAAATAAAATAAATTAATAATAGACGCATAAAATAAAAAAAATTTTTCATCAAATAATAAGAAATTATAAATTCCTATTAATAATAAAATAAAAGGAAATAAATAAACTATAATTAAAGCTAATATAGCTAAAATCAAATAAGACAACTTAGCTCCAAGTCCTATGAAGAGGTTTTTACCCCATCCTTCTGACAATTCTTTAAAATCATCATACATTCTAACTTTGAAAAGCGAAAGCGCGTTATATAAACGTGTCTCAAAAGAATTATTCTTAAAGATTCTTGCTAAGTTGAAATCTTCGAGTATCTTATTCTTGACCGACGCATGCCCTCCTACTTTTTCGTAAGATTTTCTTCTAAAAAGCATGTACTGACCATTGCCGAACACTCCTAATTTGCTTTTTTTATTGAAGAAAGGAGCAAGAGTAACTACATATACAAATTGACCTATAACAGGTAAAATCAGTTTAATTATTCTGGAGTTCATTAAAAGTGAAGGGATCAGCGTTAATAAATCCAATTTTTCTTCCTCCATCTTGCTTACCGCTATACTCAGTAACTTCTTATCATGGATTGTATCAGCGTCTGTGAACAAAAGGTATTCTCCTTTAGAATGCAAATAACCTATATAGCATGCCCAATTTTTACCAACCCAGCCTTTTGGCAAAGGCGGTTCTCGGATCACTTTGATCTCATCTTCATATTGCTTCAATATTTCCTCGGTTCTATCCTTAGACTCGCCTAACACGACAATTATCTCTTTGTTTTTGTAATCTTGAGCAATAAGAGAATCTATGCAATCTTTGATCTTAGATTCCTCATTCTTAGCAGGAACTATTATCGATACTAGAGGAGCAAAATCGGCGCTAAACTTCGAGCTTAGAGCTGGAAGAATCTTGAAAAGATAAAGTTGTGCTAAGTTGAGGAAGATTATCGTTATTGTATATAATACTAACAAAAACTCTAAAATCACAACTCTAAAATCACCTAGCTAAAAAATACAGGTAAGAAGCGCGGCTTAAAAACGTTCTTACTCAATTTACCCACAATAGGTATTTTATATCCACAATATTTGCATCTATTCTGTTCATCCAAATACCAACCAAGTATGTCAAAGGAAAAACGCTTTATTACTATTTTGCCACAACCAGGACAGTATGTGTGCTCATAAGGATGACCAGGAACATTGCCTATATAAACGTATTTCATTCCTTCTTTTTTAGCTATTTCATAATGCTTTTCTAAGGTTTCAATTGGTGTATGAGGTAAATGCAACAATTTATAGTCAGGATGAAATCTAAGGAAATGAATAGGCGTATCTGGACCTAAATTATCATATATCCATCTAACTAGTCTTCTAGCAGCTTCCAAGTCATCTCCTATTTCTGGCACCACCAGATCAGTAATTTCAATATGAATGGTTGTCTTCTTGAGTTCTAAAAGAGAATCGAATATAGGTTCAGGACCTGGAACAATTATGTATTTCTGCATGAAATTCTTTTCTGCATTTCCCTTGAAATCCACTGTTATAGCATCCAAGAAATTCTTCAATAAAGATATAGCTTCAGGCGTTAAATAACCGTTGGACACGAAAGTATTAAACAGACCTTTTTTCCTAGCGATCACCCCAATATCGTGAGCAAACTCAATGAAAATCGTAGGTTCATTATAAGTATAAGTTATCCCTTCGCTACCTGTCTTTATAGCCATCTCCACAACTTCCTCAGGAGTAACATCAATACCCTCCACCTTCCTTCTTTGACTTATGTCGAAGTTCTGACAATATTGACACATCCAATTGCAGCCTGTAGTGGCTATGGATAAGACCTTAGACCCTGGATAGAAATGAGACAAAGGTTTCTTTTCTATAGGATCTATATGACTAGCTATTATTTTCCCATAAACCAGCAAATACAATTTGCCTTCTATGTTTTGTCTAATTCCACAAAGACCTATTAACCCTTTAGGAATGTTACAATACCTAGCACATGCGGTACATCTAACACGATCACCTGGAAGCTTCTGATACAAGTATGCCTCTTTCACCTTAATTAAATTAATCTAACATTCATATTAATTTTAGAAAAATTAAGACGTTTACAATAGGTATAAATAACGCTAGATTTATCAAGGCGCTTATCTAACTTATTATGAATGCCTAAAACTCATCTAGAATTAGGACGAGAACTAGACTTATTTATAATAAGCGAGGAAGGGGGTTCAGGGTTACCGTTATTTAAGCCTAGAGGATTCATACTAAGAGAAGAATTAATAAAACTCATTAGAGAAATAAATCGGAAAATAGGCTACGAGGAAGTTTGGACCCCACACTTATTTAAGATAGACTTATGGAAGATCTCGGGACATCTCAAGAAGTATAGAGATAGAATGTTCATTCTAGGCAAAAAAGAAGAAAGACATGCTGTAAAACCAATGAATTGTCCTGGACATTGTTTGCTTTATAAGAGCGAGGTTAGAAGTTATAAGGATCTACCAATAAAATATTCGGAATTTGGCACAGTATATAGGAACGAACAATCAGGAGAGTTGTTAGGTTTATTCAGAGTTAGAGCCATAACCCAGGATGATGGTCATGCGTTTATTAGAGAGGACCAAATTGAGGAGGAAGTAAACTTGATACTTAAAAGTTCCATCGAAGTACTTTCTTTGTTCGAGCTAAAGGATTTCAAAATAAAACTGTCTACAAGACCAGATTTATACATAGGAAGTTTAAAACTATGGGAGAAAGCAACAAAAGCACTTAAAAACTGCTTAGACAAATCTTCGCTAAACTATGAAATAAAAGAAAAAGAAGGTGCCTTTTACGGCCCTAAAATAGACATAGATGCCAAAGATGCGCTGGATAGATACTGGCAGTGTACTACTATTCAATTAGATTTCAACATGCCTAGGAGATTTAAGTTGAAGTATATCGATAAGGACGGGAAACCTAAAACTCCCGTCATGATACATAGAGCTATTTTGGGTTCAATCGAAAGATTTATGGGGATAATTTTAGAGCACTATCAAGGGAAATTGCCTTTCTGGTGTTCTCCTGAGCAAATAAGAATACTACCGTTGTCTGAAAAATACTTTAATTATGCAAAAGAAATTAAGGAAAAATTAAGCTCTTACAGAACAGAAATAGATGACAGCAATGCCACTTTAAATAAGAAAATCCTTAACGCCTTAAAGATGAAAGTACCATATATGATTATCGTAGGTAAAAAAGAACAAGAAACAAACACCATAACAGTAAGAAATAGAGAAGGAAAGCAAATGGAAAATATTAAAATCGAACAATTCATGGAGACCATAAAGAAAGAGATGGAAAAATTGTATTTTTTAAGTAAGTAGACCATAAGATAATGATGAGTGAAGTAGCGGTAATAGGAATTGGTTGTTATGGATTCAGACCTACAAGCGAAGAAGTATCATTCAGAGAAGGTGCTTTTAAAGCTGCACTTAAAGCCTATAGCGATTGTGGAATAGATCCTAGGAAAGACGTCGATTCCATAATCGCTTGTGAAGAAGATTTCAACGAAGGAATAGCTATATCCAATGAATTTCAAGTAGATCAGTTAGGAGGAGTATTAAAACCTGTTTCTACAGTGAGTAGCGAAAGTTTAATAGGATTGGCATCAGCTTATATGCTAATAAAATCTGGCTTATGCGATATCGTAGTGGTAGAAAGTCATTCCAAAGCGAGTAATATCGTAAACTACTCGAAAATTCTGGAATTATCTCTAGATCCCGTATATGAAAGATTTCTTGGAATTCATCCCTATTACCTTGCCTCCCTCGAAGCAAGATATTTCATGGAGAAAAATAACTTAAGCTACAACGATCTTGCTCTTGTAATTAAAAAGAACAAGGAGAACGGATTGCGTAATGTTAGAGCAAGTTATGCTTCTAAGATAGATCTCGATGTTATAGTTAATAACGAGAAAATTTTCGACCCTCTATCTAGCTTAGATATAGCTCCTCTAACAGATGCATTCGTAGTTTTAGTATTAGCTTCCAAATCGGTAGCTGAAAAATTGTCCAGCAAACCTATATGGATAGAAGGCATATATTGGTGTAGCGGTAGCGTCTCCTATCTTTTGAACGGCCTAGCCAATCTAGATCCTCTTAAAAAGGCAGCGATGAAAGCTTACGAAATGGCCAATATAGAGCCCAGAAAATTAGATTTCTTAGAAGTAGATGATAGATTTAGTTACAGAGAAATTATGCACCTAGAAGCTCTAGGAATTTCAGAACATCCAGTTAAAGACTTAAGAGAAGGTAAGTTCGATTTAAAAGGAGAAATACCAATAAATCCTAGCGGAGGATATCTCTCCATGGGTTTACCTTTAGAAGCGGGAGGAATAGCCAGAGTTTATGAAGCAGTGCTGCAATTAAGAAATGAAGCAGGAAGTAATCAAATTAAAAACGCCAAAAATGCCTTAGTGATGGGATGGAGAGGCATACCTACTTCGACCTATGCTGTTGTAGTATTAAGCAATAGGGGATCAGCATGAAGACCAATATCAATATTAAAAATAGAGTAGCAATAGTAGGAGCAGGAATGACGCTGTTCAGAAGGAGACTTAAGGAAACACCCCAGGAAATAACATTCGAAGCAACAAAATCTGCTTTAGATTCCGCAGGCTTAGAGATTAAAGACATCGAAGCAGTAGTAATAGGTTCTGCACCAGATGGTTTTGATGGTATTCACATGAAAGGAGAACACTTAAGTGATGGAGCTTTAGCTTTCTTAAAGCCCGCTAAAAGAGTATTCGTAGGAGGAGCTACAGGAGTATTCACAGCTATCGCAGCGTGGTGGCATGTGGCATCGGGCTTATTCGATGTAGCGTTGGCCGTAGCTGAAGAGAAAATGAGCAACGCTAAACCGCATCCGCAGGCAGTATTTGAGTACATATGGGACCCGATAACTGAAAGACCTCTAAAACCTAACTTAATCTGGATCTTCGCCATGGAAATGCATAGGTATATGTACAAATACAACATAAAGAAAGAAGATATCGCGTTAGTATCGGTCAAGAATAAAAGAAATGCTCTCGATCATCCTGCTGCTCAAGATGCCGCTAATATAACAGTTGATGATGTACTTAAAAGTGAAGTATTAGTATGGCCTGTTCAAAGATTGGATATTAGCAGCGTTTCAGATGGGGCTGCTGCTGTGATATTGGCTAGCGAAAGAGTAGCTAAGAAATTGACAGATTCCCCAGTATGGATAGAAGGAGTGGGATGGTGTTTAGATTCAACCCATTGGACTTCTAGAGAATTAGCTTATCCTAAGTATTTAGAGGAAGCTGGAAAAATGGCATACAGAATGGCTGGGATCGAAAATCCCAGAAAACAACTCGATTTCGCCGAAGTCTACGATCCCTTTGATTATAAAGAGCTTCATCACATGGAAGGATTGCAACTAGCCGATAAAGGTAAAGCGCCTGAGCTAACTAGAGAAGGAGTAACTCAAAGAGATGGAGATTTACCAATTTGTCCCAGCGGAGGTCTATTAGGTTTGGGCAATCCTATAGCAGCTGCCGGTATGATGAAAGTATGCGAAGTATTCTGGCAACTTAGATATGAAGCAGGTAAAAGGCAAGTTAGGATAAAGAATGGCTACGGGTTAGCCCAGGCCTGGGGCGATCTTATGCAGGTTAGCACGGTCTTAATAGCTAAAAGTGATTGATATGACTAAAGTATATAGTAGCAAACCGCTTACAAGAGAGGAAGAAAAGGCGACGATAACTATCGAATACAAGCCCTTCGCGAAATACAATTTCTCTGCAGGCCAGGCGCTAAGTAGATTTTTGCTGGAATTGAAGAACGGAAAAATAATAGGAAGGAAATGTAATAAGTGCAACAGAGTATTGGTACCCCCTAGATTGTACTGTGAAGTGTGTTTCAGAGAAACTGATGAGTGGATCTATGTTAGAGATGAAGGGATAGTTAAAACAGCGGTAGTTAGTTATATTACTGCAGATGCGAGGAAGGCTGAACAGCCCCAAGTAGTAGGAGTAATAGAGCTAATAGATGCTCCTGGTCAAGGGATATTTCACAGAATAAACGTAAGTCCTGAGAAGGTAATCAATAGAGAAATATTCGGGAAAAGGGTTAAAGCGATTTGGAGTGGTGAGAGGAAAGGGGATATAAATGATATATTATATTTTGAGGTGATAGAGTGACATGGAGAACAGAATAGATAGACTTCTTTCTTACCCTGGCAGAATGGAAGCAGAAACATATGCTTATACTGCGGGATTATTAGCTGAGAAGTTCTTGATGGATTTGAAAAATGAAGGAAAAATAAAAGCAGCATATTGTCATCGATGCGAAAAGTTGTTTCTCCCTGTGAGAGCTTTTTGCATATTTTGTGGTGGAGAAGTAAGAGATCTTAAAGAGATTGAACAGGAAGGCTACATAGAAAGTTATACTGAAGTTAAATTGAACAGTTACGAAGAAAAATTAGAGAAACCTATAATAGTAGCTTTCATAAGATTCAAGAACGTAACAGGGGGGCTTATTCATAAGATAAAAGGTTCAATCGAAGAAATAAAAATTGGCACAAAGGTTAAACCTATCCTCAAAGAAAAGCGTGAAAGAAAAGGTAGCTTAGATGATATTGAATATTTTGAAGTAATACATTAACTTCTGAACTGTTCTTTCCACATTTCATACTTTTTGATTAGGTCAACAGTTATAGAAGGTCTTCTTTTCTTTATTACCTTTAAGAAATCATCCATGGTAGGTTGTCTAGGCAAACTTCTCTGCTCGATTATCTCTCTGGCAATTAAGTTCTGAACTTCTACGCATATATCCTTTATGTCACTAGCACTATAACCCTCAGTTAACCGCGCTAGTTCTTCGTAATCTAATAGAGATGGATTTAAAGGAGCGGAGTAAAGCTTGAAAAGTTCAACTCTAGCTCTATGATCTGGCGGAGGAACGTAAAGTCTTAGCTGGAAACGTCTTATGAAAGCAGGATCTAATAACCAAGGCTTGTTGGTAGCGGCTATAAGGTATATCCTTCTCTTAACATTTTTGTCCTGAAGACTATCCATTTCCTTCAAAAATTGATTCCTTACTCTAATTTCGCCTCCTACTTCATAGTTTAACAAACCGAATACCGAATCTACTTCATCGATGAAAATTATCACGATTCTTCCTTCACTTTCATACCTCCTAGCGGTGCTGAAAAGCCTGGCAACATTTTTCTCAGATTCCCCTAACCATTTAGAGAAGAGCGAGGCTGCATCTATATTGAAGAAGATCGATTTGAGCTCGTTAGCTATCGCTGCACAGAGAAGGGTTTTACCACATCCAGGAGGACCGAAGAGCAAAATGTTTCTAGGCCAACCCAATGGAAATAGATCTGGACGTTTTGAAGGATATATTATTGACTCTGTAATTGCTTGTTTAATTTCTTCTAAACCTACAATGTCTTCCCAATTTACATGCGGAGGATTACTTAATAACGAGCCATAGACAGAATCGGAAACCGAATATTCCTCTTCTTCTAACATTTTTTGTAATTCCTTTATCTTTGCTTGACACTGAGCTATTCTTTCAAGATATAGACTATTTAATTTATAACTAGGATCTAAATCAATTAGCTTATAGAGATAGGATGCAGCTTCTTTATACTTCTCTAAGGCTTTTGTATAATTCCTGTTTCTTTCATGTTGGATGGCCTCGTTGATAAGTCTAGCTGCCTCATTCTGCAAATATAAGGCAGCTGTGTTGTGCGACATTCCTCACTTGATTTTTTGTATCTTACCTTGTCTAATCAAGTCTTCGATTACTTGACTTAGTTTAGATTGTGTTACTCCTAATTCTTCACTACATTTTTTCAAATCTATCTTTCCATTCTTTTCTATGATATATCGCATTAACTTATCTTCTAGGAGACTATCGCTGTAGTT
>JBEPYP010000028.1:0-8428 GCA_041641355.1 Thermoproteota archaeon
GATTATTCCTTTCGACAATCTTCTTCAATAATAAAGCCAACATGTCGTCGGGTCTAACCGAGCTTAAAGAACCCCCATACTTACCTATAGGTGTTCTTATCGCGTCAATAATCACTACTTCTCGCATAGTTGTTTACTCCTCTATCTTCAATTAATTATTTTCCTTTGAATACAGGTCTTCTTTTCTCTAAGAAGGCTTTAAGACCTTCCATGTGATCTTCGCTTAAACCAGCTATTTCCTGTAAATATGCTTCATATTCTAATACGCTTTCCAAATCTTTCTCAAATGAATAATAGATTAATTTCTTAGTAAGAGCTATTGCTTTGGTAGGCAGTTCTGCATACTTTAAAGCTATTTGGTTTGTTTCCTCTTCTAGCTTTTCTTCAGCTACTACTTTGTTTATCAAGCCATATTCAAACGCTTGCTTAGCATCAATAGTTCCAGCTAAAGTTAGGAATTCCATGGCTTTGGTTAGTCCCATTTTCTTTAACAAAAAGAAGCAAGTACCGCTATCCGGTATCAAAGCAACGTTTAAGAAGGCTTCCACGAAGCTTGCTTTTTCTGAAGCGATCTTATAATCACATGCGAGCGCTATTCCTATACCAGCACCTGCTGCTACTCCGTTTATTGATGCTATCACAGGCTTAGGCATAGAAGTTATTCTAATTATTACTTTGTTGAAGTATTTTCTCAAGAAATCTCCATAGGGAAATCTTTCGCCTCTCTCTAAAAATGACCTCATAAACTTCAAATCAACCCCTACGCAAAATGCTCTTCCAGATCCTTTTATGATCACGCATCTTATGCTCTCATCCTTAGAGACCTCAGATAAAGTCTTGTTCAATAGTTCTAAGCTATTTTCATCGAGCGCATTCAAAACTTCTGGTCTGTTTATCGTGATCTTGGCTATGTTTTCTTTCTTTTCTAATAATATTGAACTCATATGTTCAAATTACATAACAACATAAAAAATTAAGCTTTGCCTAATTCTTCAATCAAATTCTTGCTTATTATCTCATCCAATCTAACCTTTTTTCCTTTGAAACTAAGCATCAATAAAAATACACCTAATATGTTTGTGATTAAAGGTTCAGGAAGGGCGAATAAAGAGAGGGACAATCCATAGAGTCTTTTTCTTCCTTTTCTTATGTAGAGTTTTCTCATAATCATTAAACTTTCTTTGAGTATTTTCTCGATTTCTTTATACTCTTTTGCTCTTATCACTAGGAGATCTTTTACTAAGTCTAGGTTTTTCACCAAAAGAGTTGAAAAAATATTTTAAAAATTTTCCTATTTCCCTTTGAATACAGGTTTTCTTTTCTCTAAGAATGCCTTCATGCCTTCTCTAGCGTCTTCTGAAGAAAGGAGCAAATAGAAAAGCTTTCTCTCATATTCTAATCCTTCTCTTAAATCGGTCTCGAAAGCTTTCCTTATCGAATCTTTTATGAAACTAACAGCGATAGGAGCTTTGTTGCTTATTTCTTTGGCAATTTTAATAGCTTCTTGCAATAGAAGCTCTCTGGGCACTATTTTGTTAACAATCCCCAATTCATAAGCTTCCTTGGCTGAAATGAATCTTCCTGTTAAGCATAGCTCCATTGCTTTGTGCTTTCCTACAATCCTAGCCAATCTTTGGGTCCCTCCAGCTCCTGGCATAAGCCCTAGATTTATTTCAGGCTGTCCAAATACAGCATCTTCTGAGGCTATTATCATATCGCAACTTAGGGCTATTTCACATCCTCCTCCAACTGCATATCCTTGAACAGCAGCTATGATGGGCTTTTTGGTATTCTCCATCATTTTATCCCAAATTGCCAAAGGACTTTTTTCAGTTGCTTCTAAAGGACTGAGGTTTGACATCTCCTTAATATCCGCACCTGCCGAGAAATGATTCGTACCTGTTAAGATTATCACTCTTATCTTTTCATCCTTTTCGAAGTTTTCTATCGCATCTACTATTTCTTCAACGGTTTTCTTGTTTACTGCGTTAAGCTGAGCTGGTCTGTTAATTCTTATAATTCCAATTTCTTCAATTTTCTCTACTATTATGTTTTCATAACTCTTATCCATAAATCTAGAAATCTTATTCGTTCTTAAGCTTTATGTAAAAAATGTTTCATCTTCTCAATCAAAATTTTATACGCTTCATATTTAGAGAAATTACCCTTGAATATTTCCTCTGTTATTCTTTCGATTTCTTCTTTTTCGTTCTCTGCGAATGTATTTAGCAAATCCAAAAGATGATTGTTAAGATAATTTAGAAGGCTACTCTTTATTCTCATCTTTCTCCTCCTTTCTATCTCCCCAGTCTTGTAATAATCTTCCCACTGTTGAATCATGGAATCGTAAAGTTCCTTTATTCCTTCATTATACAAAGCTGAGGTGTAGAGGATTTTCTTATCTTTGCCTACTATCAACCTAAGGGTTACGCCAGTTATCTTATTCTTATCCAAATCACCTTTGTTTATTACGTAAATATCTGCGATTTCCATCAATCCTGCTTTTAACGCTTGTATTTCATCCCCGGAATAGGGCATTAAGACCAGCGTTACGAGATCAGCTTTCTTGAAAATCTCCGTTTCTATCTGTCCTGCACCTACTGTTTCTATGAATATCGTAGTTTTATTACTCGCTTCCAGTACCAATATTGCATCATCTATAGCTCTAGAAAGACCTCCTATCCATCCTCTAGTAGCTAAGCTTCTAGCATATACTTTTTCATCCGAGACCTCTTCTATCATCCTTACCCTGTTACCTAGCAATGCACCTCCAGAGATAGGGCTTGAAGGATCTACTAATAGGACGCCTACGTCTTCATTTCTGTTTCTCGCTTCTTTAACCAGCTTAGATATTAGAGTACTCTTGCCCACACCTGGAGGTCCTGTTATACCGAATACCTTAGCTCTTCCCATTTTTCCTTTGAATTCTTCTAGTATTTCGTATATTCTTTCATCGCCTTCTTCTATCATGGTTATAGCCTTAGCGATGAATCTCCTATCTCCATTTTGAATTCCTCTCTTTAAGCTCTCAATATCCACGCTTTAGCATAGCTTTTAATTCTTATAAATCATTATAGAGTTGTGATGGATTTCCAAGGATTGGTAAAAGAATTTCCTAAAGGTTATTGGAAAGAGAAGCTCAAGGAGAAAATGTCTAAGAGGGATACGGTAGCTATTCTTTATAATAAAGAAGCTATTGAGAAATTGCGTGAAGAAGAAACTTCTTGGTACAAAGAGGTATACGAACCTTGGATTAAGGAAAAGCCTGAAAGAAAGCCAAAGTTTGAGACTGCCTCAGGAATAGAGTTAAAACCTATCTATACTCCATATGACATAAAGCACATAGATTATCTCGAGGATCTTAATTTCCCCGGTTGTTTTCCCTTCACGAGAGGGGTATATCCTTCAATGTATAGAGGTAGATTATGGACTATAAGGGAGTTCTCAGGTTTTGGTACACCTGAGGATACGAATAAAAGATTGAAGTTTTTATTAGAACACGGAGAAACAGGCTTAAGCATTGCTTTCGACATGCCCACTTTATACGGCTATGATGCAGATTCTCCAAGAGCTCTAGGAGAGGTCGGTAAGATGGGCGTATCGGTAAGTTCTCTAAAAGACATGGAAATATTATTCGAAGGAATACCTCTAGATCAAGTTACAACTTCTATGACCATAAACGCTCCTGCTGCTGTTGTCTTAGCTTTTTACATAGCAGTAGCTGAAAATCAAGGAGTGCCTTTATATAAACTAAGCGGTACTATACAGAACGATATTCTAAAAGAATATATTGCACAGAAGGAATGGGCTTTTCCTCCAGAAGCCCATCTCAGAATAATAAGGGATGTTATGGAGTTCTGTACTAAGCATATGCCTAAATGGAATTACATAAGCATAAGCGGCTATCATATAAGGGAAGCGGGGGCTAACGCAATCCAGGAACTAGCTTTTACCTTAATGGACGGGTTTACTTATGTAGAACTAGGAATTTCTGCTGGTCTAGATCCCAACGATTTCGCTACGAGAATGTCATTTTTCTTCAATTCTACGATGGATTTCTTCGAGGAGATCGCTAAATTCAGAGCTGCTAGAAGGATATGGGCTACTGTGTTAAGGGAAAGATATAACGTGAAAAATCCAAGAGCTTTGCTTTTAAGATTTCATACCCAAACGAGCGGCGCTTCTTTGACTTGGCAACAACCTTTGAATAATCTAATTAGGACTGCTATAGAAGCTTTAGCAGCTGTTCTAGGAGGTACACAAAGTTTGCACACAAATTCTTATGATGAGGCATTATGTCTACCTAGCGAGGAGGCTGTGGTTCTAGCCGTGAGAACTCAACAAATCATAGCCCACGAAACTAACGTTGCCAATGTTATAGATCCGCTAGGCGGCTCTTATTTCATAGAATGGCTTACTGATAGATTAGAAGAAGAAGCTTACAAATATTTTGATAAAATCGAGGAATTGGGCGGCATGGTGGAAGCTATAAAGAAAGGGTATCCTCAAAAAGAAATAATCGAAAACGCTTATAGGCAAGCGATGAGGGTTGAGAATAAAGAAGATATTATAGTGGGCGTTAATGAGTACATTGCTAAAGATGAGAAGATAACCAAAATATTTAGAGTGGATCCTAAAGTGGAAGAGCTTCAAAGAGAAAGGTTGCAAAAATTGAGGCAAAGCAGAGATTCTAAGAAGGTTAAGGAAGCATTAGAAGAAGTTAGGAGAGCCTTTGAGGATCCTTCGGTAAACGTGATGTATCCAATATTAAAGGCTGTAAAAGTATATGCTACACTTCAGGAAATAATGGATGTGGGTAGAGAAGTCTATGGAACCTGGAAGGAACCTTCAATACTTTAGAGAAATAATAAACAAATTACCTAAGAAAGTAAAAATACTAGTAGCGAAACCTGGATTAGATGCCCACGATAGAGGTGTACATGTATTAATGCGTTATTTTAGGGATGTAGGCATGGAAGTAGTTTATTCAGGAATATTGGCTACTGTAGATGAAATAGTGCAGACCGCTATCGATGAAGATGTAGATGTAGTAGCGCTAAGTTCTATGAATGGAGCTCACTTAGTACATTTCCCTGCTGTAATAAAGAAGTTAAAAGAAAAAGGTGCCGAAGATATAATCGTTGTAGGCGGGGGTATAATTCCCGAAGAAGATAAACCTAAGCTAGAAGAAGTAGGCGTAACGGGTAACTTCGGACCAGGTACACCTTTAGAAACAATATTGTCTCATATTTTAGATAGGCTTTTAAAAGAAAAATTTAACTTAAATATAAATTTTAGAAAGTAAATTTCTTCGATAGGGGAATTTCAGACCTTTAGGCCCTACGTATTCTGCTTTAGGTCTTATTATTCTATTATCTTGAACCTGTTCTATATAATGGGCAGCCCATCCTACGACCCTAGCTACTGCGAAGAGCGGTGTGTATAAAGGAATATCTAAGCCTAGGCAATAGTAGAGAGGGCCTATCCAAAAGTCTATGTTGGCAGGTATATTTCTCTCGCTCCAAAGGATTTCTTCAAACTTGAGCATTATTCTATAGAGCTGTTCGTACTGAGGTTTTTCTTTTAGAACTTTGCTAAATAATTTCTTGGCTATAGGTGTTCTGGGATCGAGCTTTTTATAAACTCTGTGACCAAATCCCATTATCTTTTCTTTCCTGCTTAAAGCATTCATTATGTATTCTTCAGCTTCTTTTTCGTCTTTGATCTTGAGAAGCATCTCGGTAGCTTTTTCGTTTGCGCCCCCATGTAAAGGACCTTTAAGGGCAGCAAGGCCTCCTGAAATAGCAGAATAGATATCAGATAACGTTGAAGCTATGCATCGAGTGGTGAATGTAGAAGCGTTAAAATCATGATCCATGTAGAGTAGAAGCGTGATATCAAATATTCTAGCTGTAACCGCGTCAGGTACTTCTCCTCTTATCATATAAAGAAGGTTCTCAGAATGGGATAAATCATGTCTTGGTTTTATAGGTTCTAAATCTTTGAAAACAATTCTGTACGCGTTAGCGGTTATAGTGGCGAGTTTTGATATTATTTTAATAGCCCTTAGTATGAGATCCTCGTAAGTCTGGCTGTACCATTTTTCATCATAAGCCATGAGCAGGTTCACGCCTATCCTCTGGAGATCTATTAATGTTGCATACTTGCCTTTCAATTTCCTGAAAATTTCATAGATTTCCTCTGGTACATCTCTTTCTTTTTTGAGTTTAGTTATGAAATCGCTTAATTCTTCCTCGTTAGGTACTTTACCATATAATAGTAAGTAAGCGGTCTCTTCAAAAAAGGAATTCTCAGCTATATCCTCTATGCTATACCCTCTGTAGATCAGGTAACCTTCTGGATCGCTCATTGAAATATAAGATTTGTCTGCAAGGACTCTTTCTAGCCCTTTAGGTACTCTAATATATTCTTGCTCTGCCATCACTTAATTAATCAAGTTACTTTAATATAAATTTAACTTCTTAGATAGAATTTTATATATTTTTGATTATTCTTTTATCAAGTTCTATATATTTTTGATAATCTATTAGTTCATAAAACTCCTTTCTACTCATCATTCTTTCCAGATAATCTCTTTGTGTCCCTTTTTCCTTTATTTCTTTAAGCACTTCTTTCATGGCGTAAAGCGCTGCTCTAAGAAGCGTTACGGGGAATAGCACTATATCATAACCCGCTTCCTCAAACTCCTTGAGCGTAATATAAGGAGTTTTACCGAATTCTGTCATGTTAGCAATTAAAGGTGCTTTAACCCCCTTTGCGAACGTTTTGAATTCTTCATAGCTTTCCAAAGCTTCTGGGAATATTATATCTGCTCCTGCTTCTAAGTAAGCTTTTGCTCTCTCTATGGCACCTTCTAATCCTTCTATAGCTCTCGCATCTGTCCTAGCTATTATCAAGAAATCTTCACTATTTCTAGCTTCTATAGCCATCTTTATTTTCTTTATCATTTCTTCTTCTTTTACTAAGATTTTATCTTCGAGATGTCCGCACTTTTTGGGCATTTGTTGATCTTCTATCTGGATAGCGTTAGCTCCTGCTCTTTCTAGCTCTTTGACGGTTCGATAAACATTTATAGTTTCTCCAAAACCTGTGTCCACGTCGACTATCAAAGGCAAATTCACCACGGCTCTTATTTCGTTTACTAGACTTACAACTTCTGATAGTGTTATCATACCTAGATCAGGTAGAGCTTTGCTCCCAGAGAAAGCAGCGCCTGAAAGATACAATATTTCGAAATTCATCTTTTGACAAAGTAACGCTGATATTGCATTATAAACTCCTATCGCAGGCCTAGCTTTTTTATCCAAAAGATCTCTAATTTTCATATTATAAGATAGGGATAACTTTTTAAAATGTTTTTAAATTTTTATGAAATTTTATTTAATTAGCTTTTGTACAATTTCTCTTATATTTTTATTTTCTAAATTCTTCAGATCTCTAAGCAGATCTTTAAACGTATCGCCCAATTCGGGCGTCACAAGTTTCTCGAACTTCTTATCGAGCTCTTCATCCGTTAAGGGGTTCCTATAATGACCTTTTGGATATAAGATGCTTTCTTCTTCCACTCCACCATCGGTAAGCTTTATCCTTATTCTCGCAGGAACCGCTTCAGGATATAGTTTGTCAATCTCTTCATCGACATATATTCTCATTTTCTTCATCAACGACTTTACCTTGGGGTCGTTCAAATCATAGTAAGAATCCACTTCAATTTTTCCTTTGGCTAATATATAAGCCACTATGAAAGGCAAGCTGTGATCTGCTGTCTCTTTGGTCTTTGGATCCCATTTCTCAGGATCTTTGACTATAATATTATAAGAAACTTTGAAGGTTCCAATTTCAATGGCATCTATTTTTTCAACGTTAATTCTTTCCCTTATTTTGAACGCTGTTTCTGCTGCTCCCATTGAATGATATTCTACAGGATAGTTTTTGATGCTCGTTTGAATTATTTTGAACTCATTTTTAAGGTTTAGATCGAATTCTCCTGAAATTTGTTTGAAAAATCCCCGTTCACCTTCGAATACAGGTGAAGGGCCTGTAATACCTTTTTCTGCCAGTAATGTGTAGAATACAGCATTCCTAACAGCATTAGGCGCACTCAACCCTTTCCACATGCTTAACTCTCCAATCCTTGTTTGTCTCAAAGTTATTGCGTTTGACGCTGTTAGGTTTATTGCTTGTTTTATCTTTTCTACATCTAAATCCAAAAGCTTAGCAGTTGCTACTGCTGCTCCTATAGCTATGTAGGAGATGTGATCCCACCCTCTTTCTCTAATGCTAGCAGCATCAGCCAGTTTACATATAATTTCATAGGCCAAAACCGTAGCCAATATCAAATCCTTTCCATTTTTATCCAACTTTTCACAGATTGCCATTAAACCGGGTATAGAGTCGCTAGGATGTA
>JBEPYP010000029.1:0-8409 GCA_041641355.1 Thermoproteota archaeon
GGGGAAAACAATATTTTTAAGTTCGGCAAGTTTGCTAGAAAATGCTTTTTATTGTGCCTCTATCTACTACAAAGGACGTGGTTTTGTACAAGATGATATTAACAAATATACAACAACGATGTTTCATACAAAAACGCCGAATTATACAATATCCGAGAGTTATGTTCTAGAAGATCCTGAGAAGATTCCAGGGTTAAGTGATATTGCAAGGGATATTCTAAAGTATATCAAGAAAGAAGGGTATGTAGAACTAGATGATATTAAAAAAGAGATTAAAAGATTAAAAGAAGGATATACAAAGCAAGAAATTAAGAAAATTGCGGAAGAAACTAAAATGGAACTACTTCGCAAAAACATAATCACCGAAATCCCTAGAAGGCTAGTTCCTAAATACAGAGCAGGTGCATTAATAACCGGCAAGACTTACATTCCTTATAGTTTTGTGCTTGCTTACTTAATCAATGAAGAGAATGCCAAAGCAATTTTAGGTGAAGACTGGATTAAGAAGCTTGAACTTGCAGCATGGAATATAACGCGAATAGGTAGTAAAGAATCTATAGTCTCAATAAACGATGTCATTATAGGAGATGCTATAGAGATTAAAACTTCAAAAACAAAAACCAGGTTTTATTTCCCTGCAAGTTGTGGAAAACCTTCACGTTTTGATTTCTATTATCGAGAGTTTTTCTGGAGAGGCGGTTGGAGTAGAGATATCGGTTCTCAACCAATAGAATACATAATACCAGGTAAAAAGTCACCTCTTGAAAGCATTGCGTTAGAAGTTGAAATTTATCCTTCGGCAGCAGCATATGAAATTGCTAAGGAAGAGGTTTTAGTTTATGAAAAATTTTAACAATAGAAGAGGACTTAAGGAGATATACGAGGAAATTTGTAAGCATAAAAATCAAGAGCCAAGGCATTTTATAGTAAAGGCTTTAGAAAAGATCGATGAATACCTTAATAAAAGAGAAAAGTTTGTGCTCATTCTCAAGCTTCCTACAGGTTACGGCAAATCTACAATAACAAGGGTACTAGCTAGGAGCGCTATTGAAGGAAATGAGAACTTCTCAAGAGTGATCCATGTATTACCGATGAGAACTATAGTTCAGGATCTTTATGAAGCAATAAAAGAAACCATCGAAGAGAAATATTTAGCTAAACAACACATGCTTTCTCCAGGCTCACCCTTCTTCGCAAAAAAATGCATTCTAACTACGCTGGATACATTTATATTAAACTTTTTCAAACTCCCCGCTTTTGAAATTGAAAAAAGCTTCCAGTATGAAACTTCCCATTTCGAATTTCCAAGAGCTATGATTTATACAGCCTTTGTTATATTTGATGAATTCCACCTATTTTCAGAGATAGGAAGTATTAACGAAGAAAGAAAAAGCTTGACTTCTGTTATAACAGCAATACAATGTTTAGCCTCAGCAGGTGTTCCAGTTTTAATCTTGACAGCTACTTTACCTAAAATACTGGAGAATACTTTAAGGGAGTATGTAGAAGAAGTATCTGCTAGCTTTGAGAAAATAGAATTCAATTATGAAGAAGATCCTAACTTTTATAATGAAATTAAAATTAAGAAAAGAATTATCAAGCTAGCTTATGATAAGAACATAGAAGAAATCATTGAAAAGCACTTAGATGGTAACAAGAGAGTAGTTGTAGTAGTAAATACAGTTGCAAGAGCCGTTGAGTTATTTTCTAAATTTAAAGATAAAGTGATATTGCTCCATGGTAGACTTCCTGAATTTTTGAGAGAAGAACAATTTAACAAGATTAAAGAAGAAGTAAGTAGAAGTGGTAAACTGGTTATATCTACTCAAGTAATAGAGTCTGGAGTGAATTTAAGCTTCGATGTAATGGTAACTGAATTGTGCCCCATAGATAGGCTTGTTCAAAGAGCAGGAAGAGTAGCAAGGTTCAAGGAAAACTATGGAGAAATATGGATTGTAGAGAACAAGTCTAAAGCACCGTACAGCGAAGAAGCGCTAAATGAAACAAGAAAGGTCCTAACAGATAACATGAACTTAGACTACGAAAAGTCAATTCAATTGATAGATGATGTATATAGCAAGATCTATGGGAGTTCTATTGATCTAGATTTAGATCTTAAAAGAGCATTGGAATTTTTAGATTATACGCCCTTATATGATAATAAGATTGCTATGAAGTTCTTTGAACGCTTTAGAGGTTTTACCGATAACTTTGGTATAATTAGTTGCTTTGTTAAAGACGTTTACGAAAGGATGTTAGCGATTCCTTTAGAAGAAAGAGTAGCCTTGAAATTTTTAGAAAAATCAAAGCAAGTCCTCTGTAAAGGCGAATCAAAAGTTCTCGAGGATAAAAAACTAAAGGAGCTTGCAGAAAATTTATCGATTGAGTTTTTGAGGAACGGTTATGAAGGAATAGTCATAACAGAGGATATATTCGCGGAAACAACAGGTTTTAACTTTAATGATGTTTATAATATGTACGTTTCACGGTTAAAAAGTAAAGTAAACAAGCTTCGTGAAGAAGGAAGGCAACAAGAAAAGAATGCAGATCTCCAACCCTCTAAAGAGGTTGACATTAAAAAACCTTGCGCATGGACTTTTCAATCGCTAGAAAGTCATTTGGAAGGCGCGTTGAGATATGCGCAACAAATAAGTCCGCAGGATTACTCAGTTATTTCTAGCAGATTTCGAGCCGTTAACGTAAATATAGACAATGAAAAATTAAAGGAAATGATTAAGATTGTGACGTTATTACATGACATAGGGAAAGCATGCGAAGAATATCAATCAAAGTTTGAAGAAAATTGTAGTTGCAAACGTGAAAAGCCCAGCTTTCCTTTACATGAAGTACCTTCTGCAATCTCTTTAGAATATTCTTTAGAATATATTACAAAACCTGAGTTTTCAGATGAGGAAAAATTGTTGATGAAATTGGCTGTGCTTCTTCATATGAATGCAATGAGAGGTATTAATAATATAAAGAAAGACCTTAAGGAATTTAAGTTGAAGTATAGGACAGGATGGAATTATAAGGCATATAAAGATAAGCTTGAATCTTTTTTGAAACAATACAAAATAGAAGTAACTTTACCTTCACAAATAACGGTAAAGGATGCAGAAGATTTCATAGATAAAATTTATTCCGTTTTAAATCAGAGAGGTTATGAATTCTTAAGGCTTTACTGTTTGATTTATTATCCGTTATGTATAGGAGACAATCTGGATGCATATAGCTTTAGAAAAGAAGGAGAAGTAAGTGAAAGTAGAGCTATATTCATACGTGAACTAAAGGAGGTGATAGGATGAATACGCAAAAGTTAAAGATAGGATATCCTCCACATGGAATAACTAAATACTACTTCTATAGCTTTTTGCAACTTCTATCGAGATTTGTTAAGGTAAACCCGATGGGCGATCACGCTATTATAGAAGCTGACAATGTAATCTCTAATTATAAGGAGGCATTCAAAAGAGCTTTATCAAGATTACAAAGCTATTTAGGACTAGTACAAAAAGAGGAAGCTTCATTAGGAAAAAAAGCAAAAAAGAAAGCAACACGAGAAATCCCTGCTTCTGGTAATGATAGCAAGATCTATAACAAGCTTAAAGAAGAATTGGGATTGAGCGAAGAAGCGAGTTTTATGGATGTTTTTGAAATATATATAAAAAGATTAGATAACATCTCTATCGATGATCTACAGAAAGAACTTTATCCCTTTGGAGGAGGCAAGTTCAGTGAACCTTCTATATTCAAAGCAGAGCTTTATGAATATAAACGAGAACCCCTTTTTACTAGTAAATATGAAGAACGGTTAAACTTACATCAATTCTTACTTTTATTAGCAGGTTATATCCATGCAAGATGCTTCAGGGCAAGATTAACAGGAAACGAACTGGTATCAGTATTCCTATTCCCTCCTTCATATAACCATATCCCTTACTTCATAATTAACGAAAAGTCAGACTTAAATGAAATGATCTCAGGGATGCAAAATAAACCTGCTTCCTTATACCCTATAGAGGCTGTTATTCTTTGGTTTGTTCTTAGAGTAGGAGAGTACAGCGATATTTATTTGGTAGGGATGAAAGATCCTGCAGGACAAGAACCTGCAGCAACTTCTATTGATATCGTATTACCTATAAATACCTTCTATATTAGAACTAAAGAATGGATCGAGGAGGTTAAATCAAATAAAGTTTTAAGAGATAAGTTTGACTTTCTAATTGAAAGAGCGCTTATGTATCCTTTTAAAGAAGAAGAAGTCGCCAAACTTAGAAAAAGTAAAGAAGAACAAGAAGATTTGAGGAGATCCTGCGAGAAAGCAGCAGAGTATATTAAGCTCCTCTTCCTGGCCTGCCAAAAAGACAGATTTAGCGAAAGGTTAGAGCTAGCATATAAAGTTTCTAAAGAAGAATCGCTCTTGTTAATGACCAAAGATAAAAATGTTAAAGAAAGAATTAGGGTAGCAAGAACAGCAAGGATTCTTGGAGAAAGTTTATTAAAAGTGAGCTAGGTAAAGTTATGAACAGAGTTATGAAATTATAAAAATTATTTGAGGTCATCTTATATTTTTGAGGTTCGGAATAAAATGTAGCTACGAGCATAATGATTTCAATTCTCACTGCTTGAGATTCAATCAAAAACTAGGCGTTATGAAGATTGAAGAAACCTTTCAATACTCTCTTCTTGAGATTCCGATGTTAAACTTTTAGAAACTTTAGCTAACGTTACCTTTCAATACTCTCTTCTTGAGATTCATGAAAAAACGAGTATTTAAGTCTTTATGAACTAAACTTTCAATACTCTCTTCTTGAGATTCTTAGTGTTGTGAGTGGTCAAACAGTTCTCGACACGAATATCTTTCAATACTCTCTTCTTGAGATTCATATCCTAACCGAGGGAAGAAAGTTTAAAATAGTAACTTTCAATAATCTCTTCTTGAGATTCTTAGTGTTGTGAGTGGTCAAACAGTTCTCGACACGAATATCTTTCAATACTCTCTTCTTGAGATTCATATCCTAACCGAGGGAAGAAAGTTTAAAATAGTAACTTTCAATACTCTCTTCTTGAGATTCTATTTCAGGAAAAGTGGGATGTAATGGATGAATTTCTTTCAATACTCTCTTCTTGAGATTCAAGATACCGAGGTGAGTTTAGTCCGCATCTAATTAACTTTCAATACTCTCTTCTTGAGATTCGCTTACGTTACGAAGAAGCTAAGAATATCATTCATTCTCTTTCAATACTCTCTTCTTGAGATTCCGAAATGTTAGATGGAATAACTTCAGAAAGACTTAAACTTTCAATACTCTCTTCTTGAGATTCGTTCTGCAAAACGTAGACGAAAGGCTTAAGCAAAATATCTTTCAATACTCTCTTCTTGAGATTCAAGATACAACTCAGACATATAGATCTGTAGCAATAATAAGCTTTCAATACTCTCTTCTTGAGATTCAAGAAGCTAAAGAATAATATTATATATAATAAAAACTTTCAATACTCTCTTCTTGAGATTCATGATTGAAATACTGCTATGGTTTGTTTTTAATGGAGCAATACTTTCAATACTCTCTTCTTGAGATTCATATTATATGGTTAGGGAATTTTATAACCATGTAAGAGAAACTTTCAATACTCTCTTCTTGAGATTCGCGTGAACAATAGCAGGAATGTAAGACCATAAGATTTCCTTTCAATACTCTCTTCTTGAGATTCAAGAAACCGCTAGCATCTTCTTCATAGTAAATTTGAGCCTTTCAATACTCTCTTCTTGAGATTCAAAAATCCCTGAAAAAATAGAAGAACACGAATTATTTATCTTTCAATACTCTCTTCTTGAGATTCCAAACACATAGCATTACTGATATAGAACAATTACACTTTCAATACTCTCTTCTTGAGATTCCAAAAGATGAATGCGCTGAAACTACCAGCGCATTGCGACTTTCAATACTCTCTTCTTGAGATTCGTAAAGCTAGGTGTATTTATTGCGGTAAAAAGGCATATATCTTTCAATACTCTCTTCTTGAGATTCTTTTCAGCGATTTCAACATACCTTTCTGCTATACCAGGCGATGATGATCTTTCAATACTCTCTTCTTGAGATTCTAAAAACAATATAATCATAGGCTTAACGAATAGGCTTACTTTCAATACTCTCTTCTTGAGATTCTAATATATTAGAAGAACTGCATATAGTAGGAATATTAACTTTCAATACTCTCTTCTTGAGATTCTGACTTTGATCCTCTCAATCCTCACAGAGGAGATTTCTTTCAATACTCTCTTCTTGAGATTCATGGCTTATGAGTCTACTCCTCGGTTTATATATAAACTTTCAATACTCTCTTCTTGAGATTCTAATAAACTCCTTTTTTCTCGAGTCCTCCATGTTTCTCTTTCAATACTCTCTTCTTGAGATTCACGTAAGAGTTCAATATGCTATTCAAGTAAACATTTAAACTTTCAATACTCTCTTCTTGAGATTCCTATTCCTGTTTCATTTATGGCTTGACTAGAATTGCTTTCAATACTCTCTTCTTGAGATTCCTTTCGGTCATCCCCCTTCTTGAACGATATATATATACTTTCAATACTCTCTTCTTGAGATTCATTTTAGTTTTAAGCGATTTTGATCCATCAGGTGACTTTCAATACTCTCTTCTTGAGATTCTACTTTGCAGCAATTAAATGCGAATATATTCGCTTTAATCTTTCAATACTCTCTTCTTGAGATTCAGGATATTTTAGATAAAACGCTGGACGACGTCAGAAAGCCTTTCAATACTCTCTTCTTGAGATTCAAAAGCTGCGAAGAGATCCCCGCTACTCAAAATTTGTCTTTCAATACTCTCTTCTTGAGATTCCATGATTTTAATGTTATATCTAAAGCACCAAAAACGCTCTTTCAATACTCTCTTCTTGAGATTCGATTTGATATGGATCTTAACATTGATTACATCGCAACTTTCAATACTCTCTTCTTGAGATTCTCCTTCTTCTCGCAGGATCGAACTCGGGATCGTACTTTCAATACTCTCTTCTTGAGATTCCAAAACTTAGCCTTCCATACGCGCCTGAATCTCAAACTTTCAATACTCTCTTCTTGAGATTCACAAAACGAACAAGAGAAAATAGTTAGAATACAAACAACTTTCAATACTCTCTTCTTGAGATTCTTTACACAAAGTTTTTAGAATATGTCTAATATCATCTTTCAATACTCTCTTCTTGAGATTCGCTTTTTGCATATCCTGTGCAGATTCTTGCTTTTCCTTTCAATACTCTCTTCTTGAGATTCGCTTTGCGCTATCAAGAAGCGAAAAAGATCATTCACTTTCAATACTCTCTTCTTGAGATTCAATATTTAATCCCGCTTTGCGTTAAAGGTAAGCCACTTTCAATACTCTCTTCTTGAGATTCTAGGAAAATGCTTTACGATGAAAACATATACATAATCTTTCAATACTCTCTTCTTGAGATTCTAGGAAAATGCTTTACGATGAAAACATATACATAATCTTTCAATACTCTCTTCTTGAGATTCTAAGAGTAGTCTTAACTTTGCGTTACGATAGCTCAACTTTCAATACTCTCTTCTTGAGATTCCCAAGCCCTGATTTCCCAATCGGATATACACTACAGATAACTTTCAATACTCTCTTCTTGAGATTCTTAGTAGCATGAAAAGCTTCATAAAGCAATACTGAACTTTCAATACTCTCTTCTTGAGATTCATGCTTATCCGATTTTTATAGTTTAAAAGTAAAACACTTTCAATACTCTCTTCTTGAGATTCTTCAAAGGCGCATAGCGGACGCCATCTAGAGAGACGTCTTTCAATACTCTCTTCTTGAGATTCTAAATGATAATATCTGATAGTCTTATCTCTTATTTCCTTTCAATACTCTCTTCTTGAGATTCCCGGCCCCCCGCCGGCCCGCAGAAAGTAAGAAAGTACTTTCAATACTCTCTTCTTGAGATTCACTGCCGGCGACTCCCGCCAAAGCGTCATTTTGCGCTTTCAATACTCTCTTCTTGAGATTCTCTTAGATAAAGTAGTTCTGCCTTTGGCATCAATATCTTTCAATACTCTCTTCTTGAGATTCAAAGTGAACAGGCGAGGAAGGAAATGCTCGATGAATTAAACTTTCAATACTCTCTTCTTGAGATTCTTTCTCTGTAGGCGGAGGTGGGGGTGGACTTGGAGGTCTTTCAATACTCTCTTCTTGAGATTCGTACTTCAAAAAGCGCTTAAGCTATTCTACCGATGACTTTCAATACTCTCTTCTTGAGATTCCGAAACTATATATACTACTGCTCTTTGCTTTATAAAGGTTCCCAGTTTCCTCATGAATGATTCCATCAATTTTCCATGCGGAAATTAGACGGGAAGCAAAAAGCAAGCT
>JBEPYP010000030.1:0-7994 GCA_041641355.1 Thermoproteota archaeon
ATACCAAATATACGAAAAGATCAGATTTGGAGAAAAAGAGCCTACTCAAGAGGAAATCGAGGAATACACGATTACACTTAAGAAACTAGCTAATACGCTCATAGCTTCATATGGTAGCTCTTGAAGTAGTCTTCCTATCTTCATTAATAGGGTTTTTGTTAATCTTAATTTTATCTTCAAGAATACATAAAGAAAACTATTTAATCAAAAATATTCTAAAATATGATAAAAGGATTACGCGATTTTCTGCAGATCTATTTGATTATAAAAATTTGACATATAAAAATTATCATACACTAATAGACTACATGCACTATATATTATACATGAAAATATTAAAGAAAATAAATAATGGAGAAAACATTGAAAAAATAGATTATAAATCAATAGAGAAAATATTTGGAAAAGAATTTGCTAAAAAGATTAAAAAATTTATAATAGATAGCAATACGCTTAAGACAACAAGTATCAGCAGTAATTTTGAAATAAAATTCTATAACTTATTAATCAAATATAAAGAATTCATTGATGAGATAGATGAGCGAAATTAAATATTTCTATAATCTCATATTGGAAGAAGTATCCAAATTTATAATAGGAAGAGAAAAAGAAATAAAATATCTAGTCATTGCGTTGTTAAGTGAAGGTCATGTACTGTTAGAAGGCGTTCCTGGTATTGCAAAAACTTTGTTAGCTAAAGTGTTTGCCCAAACTCTAGGTTTAAAATTCAAGAGGATACAATTCACACCAGATCTTTTGCCTTCAGACATAATCGGGGCTTACATCTTTGATATGAAATCGCAGGATTTCATATTCATGGAGGGACCTATTTTCACTAATGTACTTCTTGCTGATGAAATAAACAGAGCCACACCGAAGACACAGTCCGCTTTACTCGAGGCGATGCAAGAAAGACAGGTCACGGTTAGCGGTGTAACCAGGAGCCTGGATAGACCTTTCTTAGTAATAGCCACACAAAATCCATTAGAGCTTGAAGGCACTTATCCTTTACCTGAAGCCCAGTTAGATAGGTTTATGATGAGGATAATCTTAAACTACCCTAATCCTGAGGAAGAAATGGAAGTTTTAAGAAGATACGGCAAGAACTTAGAAGTCAATGCCAAAAATGTAACTACTAAGGATGAAACGCTAAGAATGATCAAAAAGTTGGACGATGTTCATGTCTCCAAGGATGTAGAAAAGTATGTAATAGACATCATCAAAAAGAGTAGAGAAGATAAGAGACTAACGCTAGGGGTTAGCACAAGGGCAGCAGTGTTGTTGATAAGAGCATGTAAGGCGTTAGCGGCGATTTACGGTAGAGATTATGTAATACCGGATGACGTAAAGGAACTTTTATTCCCTACGCTAAATCACAGAATGATCTTATCGCTTGAGTACAGAAAATACGCAGGTTCTAAAAAAGCTCTAGATGCCTATCTTGAAATAGGGTCAGTAATAGAGGATTATATCAAATCCACGGTTCCTCCCAAGTAATGCTCACAGAAAACGGTTATTTACTGTTATTTGGTTCTTCATTAGTCTGCCTTACTGCGATCATATTCTCGATATCTTGGGCATATTTATTTTCTATCGCCTTTATTTTCCTTATTCTAATAGAAGCTATTAGATTCAGAATAACATCAAGGGCTCTTAAAAACTTGGAAATAAAGAGAGAAGTAGACGAAATTTGCTATGTAGACAGCATTTTGGAGGTCAAACTTGGTATAAAAAACAGTAAAAAAATACCTTATGTGATATTGATAGATGAAATACCTAGAGGATTTGAACACAAAGCAGGTAATATAGCATTCAAAGGAACATTGGAAAAGGGTAAGACTGAACTGAAATATTATCTAGTACCAAAAGAAATAGGATTGAAGGAATTTAAAAAAATTAGAATAATATTATTCGATCCTCTTTTCATATTTTTCAAAAGTCTAGAAATGAAAGTAGAAAGCAAAGTTGCTTGTTACCCGAGCTATTCTTATAGATATTCTATGAATATACTCAGAAGTTTAACGATAGCCAGCGAAATAGGTTCAATGAGTTTGAGAAGAAGAGGAGAAGGACTTGAATTCTACAGTATAAGAGAATACGCATACGGCGATGATCTTAAAAGAATCGCTTGGAAACACGTAGCTAAATCTCCTGAAAGAAAACTCTATATAATAGAAAAAGAAGAAGAGAAGAAGAGCGATTTCAGAATAATATTGCACTTGAGCCGCACCTTTGAGGAAGGACTTGAAGGAGAAAGGAAGATCGATGCATTAGCTGTTACCATCTTGCAGCTTGTAAACCTCTTGATAAAACAAAACACTTTAGTAGATATCATCATCCTGATGAATGGCTCGATACAAAAATTCATGATTAGAAGGGAACGGGATATAAACGAATTAATCGAATTCTTTGGGATGATCAGCATTGAGAATGACTTCGGAGATTTAACATTACTAGAAGAATTTCTATCAAAGAACTACCATTCAGGAGCTTCATTTTTATTCATAACAGACAGATCCTTCGACAAATTTAGTTTAGATCTATTTAAAACGATAAGTGAAAAATACATAATAGAAATTGTTTTGTTAAAAACAATTCCAAATAAAATAATAAAAGATGACATAATAATGATTTATGAAAATTTAGAAGAAATAATTTTAGAGAAAATTTCAAATAATCTTAAAAAAATTAATTTAAATTCGCAAATAGTAAATCAAGAAGATTTACTATTTTACTTGATAAAAGCATATAATAAAGAAAAGATATATAGGAGTGAAATAGAATATGGAAAGAGGATACACTAATTTTGATAAATTATTAATATTTGGGTTTATAATATCAATACTTTATATTGTTTTTTCGACAAATTACTATAAAATAATTATACAATTGATTATTTATACAATAACATATCCTTACTCTATATTGAGTGTAGTCTTTTTACTTACGTTCCTATACCAATTTCTGCCTCAGATTGTAAAAACCAACGACATGAGATTTTATGCTTTGATATACCTGATGCTAATAACCTCTATACTATATCCTCTTTATGCTGCTCTCAACGCAAATAGCAGAGAATTGGTGTTAGAATATATTTCATATTTAATCCTGTCCACCACAGCAACACCTCCTTTGATATCCTTGCTATCCTCACTAATTCCTGAAAGCAACTATAGAACCCCGTTAAGGCTGATGTCACTCTTCATAGCAGCTTATATTAGCGTCTTCCTATTAGACATCGCTACCATCGTAAAGGTGAGAACTATAAACGAATTTGATGTAACTAAAATAGGAATATATGAATTACAACTCATTTTATATTTTTATCAAGCATTAATCAGACCTTTCTTTCAAACGAATCTCCCCCAGGATATACAAAATGTTTTAAACAATTATTCACACCCTGCAGATTATATAGCACCAATTATAATTTTCTCAGCATTTCTATATGCATTAAAAGCGATAAAACATAACAAAGAATTATTCGATAAAAGTTTTTATTATAAAGCTAAAAATTACGAGATAACTGAGAAGAATATTATAATAAAGAATTTAGGATTAACGGTAATTACTTCTATCGTTTTAGTATTCATCACTTTGCTGATAATATATTGGTTATCTTATGCCCAAGACATTAGCTATGTTTTGTTAATACCTATATTACCATTAGCATTTTTAATAATCGCGCTAATACTAGGTAAAGAGAAATGAGAAGAGTAGCGCTCATTTTAGTAATCATCCTCATAACAACTATGACCGCAGTTAGAGTAGAAGCACAGCTAGGAACATTCAAAGATCTCCTTCTAGGAATAGACCCTATCTCGCTTTACACTTACAAGCTAGGGACCTTAGTAGTAAGTAAAGGGGAACAAGTGTGGTTTATTGTGCTAGACGAAAAAGACACTCCTTACCTTATACAGATTATTGCTCCTGATGGAGAAAAGAGGGAAATGCAAATATCATCGAACAGTCTTCGTACTCTTTCGTTCAAGGAGAACGTATTCGGAACTTATAAAATGATCGTCATAGACAGCACTTTCAACATCAAACGTGCTGAAACTATGATAGATTATCTAGAGCCATCGTTGAAACTTAACAAATTCGAATACACCTACTCGATAGATGATAGAAGACTAAACATAACAATCAATGCCGAAATATATAGAGACACCATCTTCTCGGATGGTAATTTTTATGCAGCTATCTTATACCCTCATTCGTTTATCAACCATACTAATACTCAGATCATAGCCATAGAAAGTGTGGAAGCTGAAAAAATAGAAAAATTAGGTTTATCTATAATAATACAGGAGAAAAATGAGAATAACATAATTATAAGACCCTTAATATACGATCCTGCAATAGGCTTTGTTAATGCAACTCTAGATATGATCAGTTTTTTGGCTACGCGCAAAGTATCCTTTTATAAAATCATAAATGGAACCCTTTTCATAATAAACCAACCATCTTATTTAAATAGCACCCTAATTAATAAATTTACAATAAACAAACAATATTTAAATTTACAGCTAAATCAATTTATAAATAATGAAATAATAAATATATCTATAAGTTATTATAATTCTTCGCCAAATTTATCTTATCAATATTCTACAAAACTTTTTATAAATAATATGAATACATACTTTATATTAAACTTAAAACAATTAAATGTAAGCACAGCATCTAATTTATTAAATGCCAAAGGAAACATAAATATTGATCTTATGAGTTTCTTAGAAAACAACTCAACAAATGTTTTAAAAGATTTATACTTAGCTATCATAGCCGAAAAAGAAGGAATATATAGTTCGCTAATAACCAAATTTGATCAAAAAATTTCTTTCTTGAAGATATATAATAATGTAACTCAAAAAAATCTTACTAAATTTAATATAATAATAAATAATGGAAAAGCCAATATTTATAATGATACAGCAATTTTAATTTATAAAAACAATATAAATGAATTTATACTAAACATAACTAACGCTTTAATCCCTAGCTATTTAATAACAAATTCCTCATTAAAAGATTTTGAATTAAATATTATAAAAAATGCTTTTTATAAGTTAAATATAACAATTATTGCAGAAGGATTGCAAAATCCTAACGCGACATTAATGATATATTATAATAGAAGTTTATTGATACATAATTCAACAAATTTATACGGTTTCTTTCAATTTATTCTTCCAAAAGGAGTTTACGAAATAATTGTGCTTAAAAAAAGTTACACGACGTATAATGAGACAATATTCTTGGATAGCGATAGAATCTTAATAATAGGACTGTATAGAGAAAATCGAAGTAATATCTCCTTTGACGAGGGCGCAGGATATGGTATTCTTATAATGATTCTGATAATACATACTCTTATAAACTTATTTGCGTATAGGAGGGTTAAGAAAATCTGAAATTTTTAAAGTGAAAAGAATAAAATATTAAATAGGGGGTCGTAGCCTAGCAAGGTAGGGCGTTGGGCTCCAGAACTCAATTTGATATATGAGCGAAAGCGATGATGAAGTTCTGGAGCGGAGAAACCCAAAGGCCGGGGGTTCAAGTCCCCTCGACCCCATTCTTAAATTGATGACATTAATTTGATGTAGAAACAAATATAGAGTATTTTATTTAATATTGTATGCCCAAGGTCGAAGAAGTGATGAGAAGATTCTTAGTAACAGTCAACGTTGATGACAACGTACAATACGTAGCTGAATTGATGAAAGATAAGAAGGTAGGTAGTGTCTTGATCAAAGACAAAAACGAGTACGTTGGCATAATAACAGAAAGGGACATACTCTATAAAGTGGTAGCTGAAGGTAAAAACCCTAAAGAAGTAAAGGCAAAAGAAATCATGTCAAGTCCTTTAATAACAATAGACAAAGGGAGCGATTTAGAAGAGGCTAAGAAAATATTTAGAGAAAAGGGCATAAGGAGGCTTCCTGTAAGGGATGGAAAGGAAATAGTAGGAATTATAAGTTTGAGAAGCTTAGTAGGAGATTTGAGGATAAGCGAGGAAACCACTGAAGAAGTAGAAGAAATCAAAGGTTTTATTTGCGCTTTCTGTGGTTCTTTATTCAAGGACGAAAAAGAACTTTCCAAGCATATCGATAGAGTTCATATAGGCGCAGGAGTTCTAGAGGGGAGAAGAAGATAGATTAAAAACGAGATTGGCCCATTTAACTTTTATTAGCATTTTTTCTTCTTCGTTTAATTCGATATTCAATTCCAATTCTTTAAGCAAATCGTCTAATTCACTATTCTTCAGCACCGTAGGATCTATTATTTCTGGATATCTCTTGAATAATAAATAAGCTATCTCTTGGATTTTCTCCTTCACTTATTGATCAAAAGAGATGGATTCTTCTTAATCAAGAACTCTAACGCTTCTACCAAAGCAATGGCTGTCTCTATTCTAGTTATCAGAGGCACGTTCATTTCAACTGCCTTTCTTCTTATCAAATATTCATCCTCCAACATCTCGCTATACTTTTCTAAAGTTATCGAAGAAGGTATGTTGATTATTAGATTCAATTTGCCCTCTCTTAGATAATCGAGTATATTAGGTTTCCTTTCTTCTCTTATCTTATATAGGATTTTTACATCCAAACCCCTGTTAATTAAAAATTCAGCTGTATGTTCAGTTGCATAAATTTCGTATCCTAATTCTTTCAATTTGGTGATGACGGGGAATAATTTTTCTTTGTACTCTATTCCTCCTGCAGATACCAGAACATTACCTCGTAAAGATATTTCAAGACCAGAAGCTTCCAATGCCTTTATGAAAGCTTCATGAAAAGTTTCACCGAAACAAGCTACTTCGCCCGTAGAACGCATCTCAACGCTCAGTATGGGATCGGCCTTATCGAGTTGCATAAAAGAGAATTGCGGTACTTTGACACCAAACCCTTTAATGAAATTATTTCTTATATCGCTGCAAATTCTTCCTTTGATTATAGCTTCTGCGGCCAGCTCTATTAGATTCATTCTAATCGTCTTCGATGTGAAAGGCATGGATCTAGAAGCCCTTAAATTGCATTCTATTACGTAAACATCTTCTCCTTTGACGAGGAACTGAATGTTAAAGGGGCCTATTATCTTCAATGCCTTAGCGATCCTTTCAGTTATTCTTGAAATTTCTTCTTGTATATTGGCACTGAGTGTTATAGGCGGAATGACCATCACCGCATCTCCAGAATGCACACCTGCGTTTTCAACGTGTTCTATTATAGCACCTATTATTACCTTCTCTCCATCAGCGACAGCATCGACTTCCACTTCTTTGGCCCCTAGTATAAACTTGCTAACGGTGACAGGATATTCAGGACTTATCTTAGTAGCCCTCTCTATGTACTTCTTAAGCTGAGAAGGAGTCCAAGCCACTTCCATCGAGGAACCGCTTATTACAAAAGAAGGTCTAACAATTAAAGGAAAACCTACTTTATAAGCGAAATTCATTATATCTTCTAAGCTTGTGAAGCTATCCCATACAGGTTGTTTTATTCCTAAGAAATCTAAAAGTTCGCTGAATTTCTTCCTATTTTCAGCTGTTTCAATACTTTCGTAGCTACTTCCAAAAATCTTGACTTGATACTTAGCTAGCTTCGGTACCAAGTTGTTTGCAATTTGGCCTCCTACACAAGCTATTATCCCATCAGCGTTCTCTTTTTCATAAATATCCAATACCCTTTCCAAAGTCAATTCTTCGAAATAAAGCTTATCAGCGATATCATAATCTGTAGATACGGTTTCGGGGTTGCAATTAATTATGATCGCTTCCTCAATTCCTAAATTTTTAAGTGCCCATGCCATGTTAACTGTGGCCCAATCGAATTCAACGGATACACCTATTCTATAAGGCCCGCTTCCTAGGATTATTATTCTTTTACCTTTCTTCGTGAAATCTAAATCATCTGAAGAAGCATTGTAGGTCATGTATAAGTAATTTGTCCTAGCAGGCCATTCTGCAGCCAAGCTATCGATTTGCTTAA
>JBEPYP010000031.1:0-7932 GCA_041641355.1 Thermoproteota archaeon
GCCTGGTGACAAAACCATTAATATATTCTTTTACAACAGGGAAATATCCAATGAAGTAGCTTTCGGCGATTTATTATCTAGCGGTGAGAATTTTACTAAAAGATTGTTTAGCGCGTTCAAGAACGTAGATAAAAAGCAACTTGTGAACATAGCAACCGACGGTGAAACGTATGGACATCACAAAAAATTCGCTGAACAAGCATTAGCTTACGCCTTAATTTCCATAGAGAAAAGCAAAGAATACAAACTAGCTAATTACGGTATGTTCCTAGAATTATCTCCACCTGAGTATGAAGTAGAAATAATAGAAAATACATCTTGGAGCTGCATTCATGGGGTTGAAAGATGGAGAAAAGATTGTGGATGCGGCAAAAAAGATGATTGGAGCTTGGAATGGAGAATTCATTTAAGGCAAGCCATGGATTGGTTAAGAGAAGAAACATGGAAAATTTATCTAAATGAATCAGCCAAATATCTAGAGAATCCCATTGAAGCTAGGAACAATTACATAGAGGTATTGTTGAAACGATGGTCTAATGAATCAATAGAAAGTTTCTTTAATAAACATTCAAAGATCGAGCTGAATCTCGAAGACAAAAGGAAATTGCTTAAGTTGTTAGAAGCTCAGAAGAATGTAATACTCGCTTTCGAAAGCGGAGCATGGTTTTTTGAAGATATTTCTAGAATTGAAGCTTTGCAAGTGATTAGCAACGCAGCTAGGGCGATAGAATTGATTAGAGAAGTAACAAGTGAAGATTTAGAAAAGGGTTTTATTCAAATTCTGTCCAAAGCTAAATCCAACCTTCCTGAATTCACGGATGGCGGTAGAATTTACGAATTGTTCGTTAAACCTCTTTCCACTGATCTTAATAAGGTAGCCGCAAATTATGCAGTGTTGCTTTTGCTAGAAAGCAGAAATTTACCTGATGAATTATATTCATACAAAATCAAAGGCAACTATGAGAAAATCGAGAGGAAAAATTCTAAACTGACTTTAGGTGAACTTGAGATAAGATCCATCATGACTTTGGATGAAACTAAAGTTCAATTCGCCTCTTCATGGCTTGGTTATCATGGACTAATAATAGGAGTAAAAAAACCTTCAGAAAAAGATATATTAGAAAAAATAAAGGAATACTTTATAAAAGAAAATTTTCAAGATTTAAAGAGAATTATAAACGAAAATTTCAAGATTTATAGTGTCAACTTTTTATTTAAAGATATAAGGAAATTGATCTCGGATGAATTATTAAGAGTTGACTAAAAAATTACATAGTGATAAATTCAAACAGCTTGACGTTTTGCTTAAGATTTTATCAGATGAAAATTGTAGATAAATCCTTGGAATTTCGAATGCTGGAAGTCAAGAAGAAACAAAAGTTATTGTATAGTCTTTCCACGAACAAGTCTCTTCAATAACACCCAACTTGCTATATCACAACAATTAACTCTTTTTAGCAAGCCGTAAAGTATCCCATAATTGAAAAGAAATTTTTGATATCGAAAAGTAAAGTATGAATAACGTGAAGCGGCTCGTAGCCAAGTCTATACATTTCCAACCCTCTCAAAAAATACCTCCAGGTATGTGACTTGCCGCTTTTTCTTTTCGATTTTGGGTGATAACTCCAAGATTTAACAGTAACCTTTGGCTAAGGAGTTTATACAGAATGTCCGAGTCTTCAGCTCCAATTTCAGCAAACTTTCCTCCAAAAACTTTAATGAAACAACTCATATCCAGAAGCATAGCACAACCAGCCTTACCTACGCAACGCGCTCCTGTCTTTAAATTCTCCTCAATAAAACGACTGGGTAATATAGTATCTGCATCCACCCTCAGAAGATAGTCATACTCTTTTTAAAGTAACCCTACATAATACATTGTTAAGCGCCTTTGCAACTCTTTTGCCAGGAAGTTCTTTAAGATCAGGCATAACGTATACGTATTCCACAATATCTTAGTTCTCCGAAATTAACTTTTTGAATAATTTTCTTGAACCGACAGCAACTAGAATTTTTGAAACTTTGACTGTTTGTCTCATTAGACTTTCTATTGTTTACCTAGGATCGTCAAATAATGTAGGTATAACTACTAAAATTTTCAAACGCCTACACCCTCTGATTATCTATTAATAACTTTATCGTAAAAACTCATTAGTTTTTCAACACAGCCTTTTGGGTTATGATATTTTTGTAGAAAATCATACTCTTTCCTCCATAGTTCCGCATCAGCTTTGTTTACTGCGTTAACAATATCTTCAACCTCATATATATCCTTCAAAGGAAAGTCTTTGTATTCTGGATATTCCGATGATACATAAGTTACTACTGGTCTTCCACAAGCTATTGCTTCCAATGAGACCATCCCTAAAGACCCCAATTTAAATTGATCGATAACGAGATCGGCGTTCCAATAGTATTCGTTAATTTTTTCGTGAGGAATTTTTGGCAAAACCTTCAAAGGTAAACCAAGCGAAAATGCTAGAACCATCGTTCTATTAAAATCCACACCGTGCCCTATGATGCTTACTTCAACCTCATCTTTGATCTCACTCAAAGCCCTTATAACGATATCCGTCCCCTTGACCATCCAATTTGAATCGCTAGCAATCAAAACCCTTTTTTTCCCATCATGTGGAACCATAGGTTTAGGATGGAAAAGTTCCGTGTCAACTGGATTAGGTAAATATTCAGCGTCGCTCCTAAATTGCTTTGCAATCTTTAGAATATCAGGAGTACTCACCAAAATTGCATCACAGTTTTTCAAGTTATGCCTTACTATTCTACCCCATACAGGATGGTTAAGGGTTACTCTTAGATCGCTGCCATGTGCATGCCCAATCAAAGGCCTTTTACCTAAATAAGATGCAATATAACAATCTTGAAGGAGATAATGCACATGATACACATCCCCTTTGGCCCTAAGAATTTTGTAGATTAAGCCTAAGGTTTTGCTCCACAGCTTCCTTGTACGTTTAATATGTTGCTTTTCTACATCGGAGGACATATACTTAAGTAAAGTTTCCCCAACGAAAGCACAATCATTTATCATAACTACCTTCATTTTTGCACATTCTTCATGTATTGTTTAGTAGTTTATTAAAAGTTTCTTTAATAGAAAACCTCAGTAATACCACAAAGAACTTCGATATATACCATAGTCTTTTCATCAAATTCTTTAAATCTTCAGCCCCAGCTATGGTAAATAAACAGTCTTGCCATTAACATTGAGCATCTACACTTATCACTAGGAAATAGAATAGCAAAAATCACAATAGCAACCGATAATTAGTGCGGGGGGTGGGATTTGAACCCACGAAGCTCTTCGCACAGGATCTTAAGTATGGCACCCTATTATAGGGTCCTGCCCCTTTGTCCTGGCTCGGGAACCCCCGCACCATTATATATTATGCAACCCTCACATTTTATTTTTTCAAGTTAAGCTTCTATTCATTTAATATTTTCTGCGTGATAATAAACTTATGACCATACAAACCATAGAAAGCGCTGAATTTGAAATCGTAGAAGACCCCAAGCTCTTATTAAGAAAAATGATCGAGATAAGAAAATTCGAAGAGAAGATCGAGGAACTTTTCTTAATAAAAGGCATATTGATAGGACCAGCCCATCTTTATCTAGGTCAAGAAGCAGTAGCTGTAGGTGTTTGTAGTAATTTAAGGAAGGAAGATCTGATCGTCACTACTTATAGATGCCATGGCCACGCTTTAGCTAAAGGAGTTCCAATGAAGAAGTTGATGAAGGAAATGTTTGGTAAAAAAGGAGGAACATGCAAAGGTCTTGGAGGATCGATGCATGCTGCTATAGATGTAGAGAATGGAGTGATGCTAGCTACGGCAATAGTAGGTAGCGGCATTCCTATTGCTGCAGGAATAGCATTGGCAAATAAATATCAAAACAAAGACTTGATCACGGTATGTTTTTTCGGAGATGGAGCAACAAACACAGGAGCATTCCACGAGGGAATGAACATAGCAGCCCTATGGAAATTACCTATTATCTTTGTTTGTGAAAATAACCTCTATGCAATGTCTACGCACATTTCTAGAGCTATATCTTCAAGCAACATAGCTGAAAGGGCCGCATCGTACAACCAAGAAGTTTTAGTCGTAGATGGAAATGACGTGATTTCAGTCTATAAAGCAACGAAAATGGCTGTAGAAATGATAAGAAAAGGAGAAGGACCAGTATTCATAGAAGCTAGGACATACAAGATGAAAGGACACGGTGTTTACGATGAAGGGAAATACAGAGATCCTAGAGAAGTTAACTATTGGTTATCAAGAGATCCTATAAGGAATTATAAAGAAAAACTGATTGAAAGGAAGATCATAAACGAGGAGGAGGTCAAAAGTATGGAAAAAGAAATAAGTTCTTCTATAGAAGAGGCTGTAAACGAAGCTATAAAAGATGAGGTTTTGGATTTCAAAGAGCTCTATAACCTAGTATGGGCATGAGAGAAATAACCTACGTAGAGGCCTTAAGAGAAGCCTTAAGGGAAGAGATGAGAAGAGATGAAAGGGTGATAATCTTAGGTGAAGAAGTAGGGGTATTCGGAGGAGTATACAAGGTAACTCAAGGATTGCTTCAAGAATTCGGTCCTAAGAGGATCATAGACACGCCCATTTCTGAAATAGCCATAATCGGATTAGCTACAGGCGCAGCCTTGGCAGGATTGAAACCAGTTGCAGAGATAATGTACATGGATTTCTTGACGATAGCGATGGATCAGATAGTTACCCATCTCTCAAAGTTACGCTTCATGAGTGGAGGACAATTAAAGGCACCTGTTGTTATAAGAACTCAATATAGTTTAGGAAGAGTTCATGGGTCACAACATTCCCAATTCTTCCCTTCATGGTTTTTACAATCACCAGGCATAAAAGTCGTGATGCCTTCCACTCCTTATGATGCAAAGGGTTTACTTAAAAGCTCTATAAGAGATGAAAATCCTGTCCTTTTCATAGAAAGTGGGGTTTTATACAGAACCAAAGGAGAAGTCCCTGAGGAGGAGTATTTAATACCTTTAGGAAAGGCGGACGTTAAAAGAAAAGGTAAAGATTTAACGATCATAGCCTTCTCTAGATGTGTGCTTGAATCTCTCAGCGCCGCAAAGGAACTTGAAGACAAGGGAATAGATGCAGAAGTAATAGACCCAAGGACCTTAGTTCCTTTGGACTTAGATACTATTATAAGCTCTGTTAAGAAAACCGGGAGAGCAGTCATTGTAGCAGATGATGTTAGGAGCGGCAGTATAACCTCAGAGATCGCGATGATGATAATGGAAAATGCCTTTGATTATCTAGATGCACCTATAGTGAGGGTTACCTCACCAGATCTTCCTGTTCCCTTCAGCGCACAGTTGGAGAAAAAATACATGGTTAACAAGGACAGTATAATCAAAGCTGTCTCCGAGAAAATAGGATTATTTTAAGGTAATATTCCTACTTTCATGTCTTTACCATTAGCCATATCTTCAAAAGCCTTACCTATCTCCTCTAGTTTCCTCTCGCTCGTTATGATCAATTCAGTATTGACCATGTTCTTTTCTATCATTTCGAAAGCCTTTTTAACAGAATTAGGTTCGTGGTGAAAAGAACCCAGCAACTTGACTTCACCGTAATGTATCTTATAAGCATCGAAACATACTTTTGAACCTGCGCTAAGACCTCCGAAGAACAAAACAGTACCTCCTTTTCTTACGAAATCAAAGGCCATATTCCATGCTTCAATACTTCCCACGGCTTCTATGACTACATCATATTCGTTTTCCTTTGTTCGTATCTGCTCTAAATCTAGGACTTCAATGCCCAGTTTTCTGGCAATTTTCAACCTAGATTCATGCTTACCTATCAACGTAACTTTCTTAGAATGATTAAGCGCAATTTGAGCATGCAAAATAGCTATAGGACCGCTTCCTATTATCAAAACTTCATCATTTTCGCCAACCTTAATCAAATTCCAAGAATGAACCACACAAGCCAAAGGTTCTAAAGAGGCATATTTTCTGAAATTTGTTTCTTTTATCTTATAAGTATTGACTCTCAAAATTCTCTCAGGTACAACCATATATTCAGCAAAAGAACCATTAATTGTGAAACCTATTAAATTTTCTTTTAATCTTTCACAGAGATTATATAAATTTTTCTTACAATAAAAACAATCATAGCAGGGTGCTGAGTTCGCGCTTGTTATTAAATCCCCCCTTTCTAACCCTTCAACCTCCTTTCCTACTTCGACAACTTCTCCAACGTATTCATGTCCTAGTATTATAGGATATTTAATGTAAGGATGTCCTCTTTCATATGCCTTTAAATCCGTACCACAAGTTAATGCATACCTGATTTTTACTAAGACCTCTCCTTCTTTAATCTTAGGTATTTCTTTTTCTTCTATTCTTATATCCCTGATTCCGTATAATAAAGCAGCTTTCATTTCAAAAATATCCAAGATAAATTCGTGTATTTCTCTTCTCTTAACTTTAAAGCCAGCTCCTCTTCTTCTTTACTCAATTCGCCGAAATAGTAATTCTTGAACTTCAATTTCACGCTATCTTCCAATATTCTTTGAGCGTCCTGAATAGTCAAATGGGGTCTAAGTTCTACTAAGTTCATGGTTGGAGGATATTCATGATGTTTTTTACAAACAGTAGACAGTCTGTACTGATTTGCTGAAAACAAGAACGTTCCATGGATTAGTATCGCATTCCTTTTTATATAACCTGCCATCCCAGATATCTTCCTACCTTTAATACCTATCCAATTGGGTTCATAGAACTGAGCTCTTATTGCGGCAGCTTTATAGAGCCCTTCTACTATTACGTTCCCTATCATCCTATAAAGCTCTAGCACAGATAACTTATCGAAAGGTTTTCTTTTAAGATAAAAGCTCCAATTCAAGTTACCTTCATCGCAATAAATAGCACCACCCCCTGTTATTCTCCTGTTCAGTTCTATACCGAAATCCAGACAATATTTAACGTCTACTAAATCAAATATACTTTGATTGAAAGAAACAATGGCAGCTTGTCTAGTACTCCATATCCTAAAAGTGTTTGGAGATTTTCCCTTGTCTACTAATTCGAGGATCGCTTCTTCCAATGCTAAATTCATGGCTAAATCATTCTCTTTAGTTTCTACAATCCTGAGCCTATCTGAAAACGCCATCTTCTATTATTTTCTTAATTCTATTAAGGAAATTAGCAGAATAAGCACCGTCTACAATTCTATGATCAAAGGTGAGACTCATGATTAGCATCGGAGTTATGATAAAAGAGTTATCAATGAATTCTATGCCGTGATGAATGCTTCCTATACCTAAAATAGCCGCATTAGAAGGATATACTAAAGGATTGAAGCTAAGAACTCCAAAGGGACCAAGATTGGTTATCGAAAACGTAGATCCTTGGAGATCTTCTAAAGTTAAAGAGCCTTTTTCAGCTTTCTCTACAAGCAATGCATGTTCTTTATCAATTTCTTCCAAACTTTTAGAATCAGCATTTTTTATCACCGGCATATAAAGATCATTACCTATATTTAGGGCAAAGGCTATGTTTACCTGCTTCTTTATTATTATTTTATTTTCCTTGAATTCAGAGTTAAGCAAATTGAATTCCTTTAAAGCCCTAGAAGCAGCATAAATGAAATAAGAATCGAAACTGAATTTGTTCTCATTCCTGTGCTTCAGTAACTTTTCTACTTTCACTGCAATATTTACAGTCAGCTGAGGTATCTTGCTATGGCTTTCTTCAACTCTAAGAGCTATTATTCTCCTTATAGGCGAAAGCGCTATTTCTTCTTCTTTGGTCTCTTTGATTTGATTTACGTAACGTAAAACGTCCTCTTGAGTTATTCTACCATGAGGCCCTGTACCTTTTATTTTGCTTAGGTCTATTCCATATTCTCTTGCCAACCTTCT
>JBEPYP010000032.1:0-6090 GCA_041641355.1 Thermoproteota archaeon
TGGAATATTCCTGGCTTTGATCGGAATATTTCCTGCTGGTACAAGACCTCATGTCTTCGTATCTACATATTTCTTCGTTCAGAGTGATTTCTCGATATTCGCATGGGCTTTAGGTATTTTGAAGAAAAATAAAGGTTATGGATTGTTCTCTTTAATCATCTCCATAATAGGCCCAGTGCTAGGTTTCACGATAGACTGGCCTTCTGTAGCAATACAAGAAGCTTTCGGAATTTCACTTATAGTTGCTTGGGCGATATTGGTTTTCTTCTATTACAAAAAGACCAGATAAGCTACTTGACTTCCTCTTATCCATAAAAGAATAAGCTTTACTTTTTTACCAAAAATTTAGCTTCAAAGTTTAACTTTTGAGATAATCTTTCCAAAGCTTTTGAAATTTAACTAGCTTAGGGAGTATTACGTACACACAATATGGTTTGGTTGGATTCCTTTCGAAGTAATTTATGTGATAATCCTCAGCCTTATAGAACGCCTTATAAGGAACAAGCTCTGTCACAATTGGCTTCTTCCAAATTTTCTCAGCTTCTTTTATTTCTTCCTCTGCTATTTTCCTCTGTTCTTCGTTCATGTAAATTATTATCGATCTATATTGCGTTCCTACATCGTTTCCTTGTCTATTCCTCGTAGTAGGATCATGGATTGTGAAAAAGATCTTCAACAACTCCCTGTAACTTATCGTTTTCGGGTCGAAAAATATCTTAACAACTTCTGCATGACCAGTTTGATCTGTGCATACCTCTTCATATGTAGGGTTCTCAACCCATCCTCCTGAATATCCAGGAATTACTTCAATGACGCCTTTCACTCTTTTGAAGATAGCTTCAGTACACCAAAAACACCCTCCGCCTAGAATCGCGATTTCGTAATCCATAAGTTCAATTTCTCTAGGTTCTATTTATTCTCTAGGAACAAATAAGCGTTAAAGAAAACTTACATTTATAAGTTTAGTATTCATGATTAATAATTCTTATAAATATACAAGTTTTAGAGAATTTTATATTATTTAAAACATATTAAACCAAAGTTAAATATATCACTAAAAAAACTGCGATAATAAAGTAAGTATGTATTCTAGAAGATTATTTAGTTAAAAAAGAAAATTAAAAAATTCAATAATCTCCTTCTTTGGCGTAGGGTATGCTCCATAGAGCGACACTGAGTACGACCGCCTTAAACCATGCATTGAACATTTTCTCTACTTCTTCACTAGAATCTCCCTTCTTAGCCAGAAACGGTTTTATCGTAGCCGTGATAGGGTATATGAACGCAATCAAATATCTTAAAGGTATATGATCCACGCTATTTACGTTATCTGTCTTGTTCTTCTTAGTTCTGTGATGTCTTAAACCTATCTCATATTGATAATCTAACCATGTTCTGTCGTAATCCCTAAAGCAAACATCCAAAATCCATTGACCAAATCTCTTTCTAACAGCGCTGAGATAATCTACAATGGGTTGCATGGTGTTTTTATCAGCGAAGTAGTAAACCAAGTGCGGGTTAGAGCCAACCCATCCATACCATAGGTCAAGGACATCGTCTATTTGGTCCTTTAGGACTTCTCCTGCTTTTCTTAGATACTTTACGTCTTCTTGGGTTAATATAACGGTCTTCTTTAGCAACTCGAATTCCTCATCTGTAATAGGTGCTCTAGCCAAGATGGCACTTCCGTAGTCATATCCTTTTATTTCTACTTCTGTCATGTGCGTCATTTCTTCTTAACAATATATAAATTATATAGTAATTTTGAAGAAATATACTTACCAAAAAGTAACCAAATTAAAATTTATATCGATACTAGACAAATATATTTAGAAATGAGAATAGCCAACACTGTTCTAAGCAACCAAGCTAAACAAATTATGCTCCGCAAGTGGTCCATCATAATAATTCTTGAATTATCTAGAAGACCTATGCGCTTTTCTCAACTAGCCAAAACCCTTAATATATCTAACAAGGTATTATCAGAGAAGCTCCTCTTGATGATGAACAAAGGTCTGGTGAATAAGACGACCAACTGCAAAGGAGAATATTACTTAACAAGTTACGGAGAGGCTGTAGCAAGCCTGTTTAAACCTTTGGTCTCTGCAGGCATAAAGCCAAGTGAGGCAGATGACGTTCTAAGATGCAAGTGGATGTCGTATATTCTTAGAAGCCTATTAAGAAAAGAAAAATTCGCTAATGAGTTGTTCATCTCATTGAAAACCATTTCTTGGAAGGTTTTGTCTGAGAGACTTAAGAAATTGGAAAAATACCAACTAATTCATCGCGAAGTCATCAAATCGTATCCAACACGCACAAAATACTCTTTGACTGAAAAGGGCAGGGTATTAGCACTATGGATCATAAATAACGAACATTTCTCGAATGATAATATGCGATAATTTAATTTCATATTTCTTCCTTAGAAGCTCTTAGTTATTTACAATATTAGTTACTTCACTTCTTTAGCTTAATTTATTTATCAGAAGCAAATTAATAAATATAAAAAATTTTTATTTATTATGAGCAGTTGGGAATTAAAGGAAGGAGAAGAACAGATAACTAGAGATATAGAAAGAGCTGAGGAATATCAGCAACTCACTGCTAGAGTTACGGCAATCGGTCTGAATAGATACGAGCTCAGCACAGGATTGACGATCGCAGCAAGATATGCTGATAAGCTAAGGAGGGTCGCCATAGTTGCTTTAGGTAAGGTGATACCTAGGGACATAATTATAAGAGATATTTCTGAACTCAATAAGTTGCTATACGAAGAGATCGTAAACAAGATGAAAGTTGGCAAGTTAGAAGTGATAAGGATACTCGTAGATGCGGTTTATGACGAATCTGAGAAGAAATTGAAGTTTGAGAATATAAGGGTACAAAGGTTCTATGATGAAGAAAAAGTCAACAGTATGATTAAACAATACGAAGAGAGAATCAGGAGTTTGGAGGAAGAGAATAGCAAGCTTAAAGAAGAACTGGAGAAAATCAAAAGCAAGCTTGAAAAATTCAACGAACTAATCATCAGAGTTCAAGAGGTACTGAAGTTGTAAAATATAAGGATTAAAACTTAGTGTAGAAATAGCAAATTTGATTTTTTTTAAAAATATTTTGACTTTTAATCCAAATTTATACATCTCAAATTGCTTCAATCCCCCTATTCTTCTTATGAGAATTTATCTCAAGTTAAGAATAAACCTTCTAGTATGTAGGTTTAACTTTGGATATGAACTTATGTCTAAGCTACTAAAGCTGTAGTAGCTAAATTCAATTAAGATTGAATAACAAACCTAATCTTGATTTAAACGAAAAAGCAAGCTTAAAGCATTAAAATATGAAATGTTATGTATGGTCCATCGGCTTTTGGAGAAAATAAGGAAAAATGAGTTAACCTATGGTACATGGATAACGATGGCATATCCTGAGGTGACAGAAGCTTTATCTTATTTGCCCTTTGATTGGTTCGTAATAGACATGGAGCACGCACCGCTAACTATTAGGGACGTAGAATTCCTGATTATGGCGATTAGAAATGATACGATAACTCCTATCGTTAGAGTCCCTTGGAATGATTTCGTGGTCATAAAACAAGTATTAGATACAGGAGCACAAGGAATCATCGTACCTTATGTCAATAGCAAAGAAGAAGCTATTAAAGCGGTTAAAGCGACGAGATATCCCCCTGAAGGGATTAGAGGAGTAGGTCCTAGGAGATGCGCGAAGTACGGTCTGATGAATTTAAAGGAATACTATAAAAAGGCTAACGAAGAGATTTTGGTAATAGTCCAAATAGAAACTGAAGAAGCTCTGAATAACGCGGATGAAATCCTTTCAGTTAATGGTATAGATGGAGTTTTCATAGGACCTAACGACCTATCAGCATCTCTAGGTGTTTTCAGAGATTTCGATGATCCTAAGTTTGTTAGCGCAATTGAAAGAGTTCTTAAATCTGCGAAATCAGCGAATAAGATCGCTGGGATAATGAGTCAAGATCCTAAGGACGCTTTAGAAAAAGCAAGGAGAGGTTTCAATTTCATATCTCTTGCCCATGACATCACCTACTTGATAAGAAGCTTCAAGGAAGCTTTCAAAATTCTAGGAGTTTTAAGCAATTAAACATATATTAAATTAATTTGTGATTAAAAAATTAAAATTTAATTTTTAGAATAATCTATCTAATTTTTTAAGATATATTTATTAATTTTTGTATTTCTTCGTTTAAATTTTTAAAATTATTTTCTAACCTATCTTTTTCCTCAATAAAAAATTTTTTGTATTTGCTTAAATCTTTCTTGCTTATTTTTAGCATTTTTTCAACTTCATCGGGATTGGGAGAACCTTCACTTTTCCTCAAATTCAATATAGATTCGTAGCTTAGAAGCAATTCCAAATCTTCATCGCTGATTTCTTCAAAGTTCTTCTTGATTTCTTCTCTTAAATTTTCGTTTGTTATGTTCTTGAAAACTTTAGCTACTTTTTCGTGGATTTCTCTGAAAGGTCTTTTCTTCTTTAATGTTAAAAATTCGGCCAGATCAACAGCTATGCTTTCGCTCTTAGAAACATGTTCTCTAGAATTATCTTCATTAAACCTTAAACTCGAGATTATTTCGTTCATCATCTCTATGCTTTCATTGGCTTCTTTGCAAGCTTTAACTGCTATTATCTTGACTCTTTGCAATTCTCTATTATATCCAGAAGGGAGTGAAGATAAGATTTCGCTCAAAGCTAGATAGGAAGATATCACTTCTTTGGTCTTAGCCTTGATCATTTCTAAGGTATCTGGATTCTTTTTGTGGGGCATTATGCTCGAGACAGAACAATGTCTTTCATCTAGTTCTACTATTTTCTTTTCATCCCAGGAAATCAAATCTTCTGAAATCCTAGATAAATCTATCATGATGCATATTAAGGCGTTTAAAGCGTCTAAAATGTAATCTCTCGAAGTCACACCGTCTAAGCTATTCATCAATACTTCATCGAAACAAAGTAGTTTAGCGGTATACCTCCTATCTATGGGTATAAGCGTCCCTGCAGAAGCTGAAGAACCTAAAGGAGATAGATTGCACCTCTTATATGCTTCGATTAACCTATCAAGGCTTCTGAACAAGGAGATGGCTTGGGCTAACCAATAATGAGCTAGGCTGGATATTTGCGCATCCCTCCTATGCGTCCTGTAAACTATTAAGGCATTGATATCTTTCTCGGCTCTATTAAGCAATGTTTCGATCAAGTTCAAGCATGCGTTGAAGTTATCTAATATCAACGATCTAATTTTCATCCTAGTTATCGTAGCTACTTGATCGTTTCTCGATCTCCCTGTTTGAAGCTTTTTCGCAGGATCTCCTAGTTTTTCAGTCAGTCTTGCTTCAATGAATTCATGGATGTCCTCATACTTGCTTTTTGCTTCTTTTAACTCTTCTGGTTTAATTTCATTTAAAGCGATCAACAAATTCTTTGCTTCTTCATTGCTCAAAAACCCCTGTTTATTGAGCATTAAGACATGGGCCAGATTTGCTTTGATTTCCTCCTCAAAGAACTCCATGTCTTCTTCCATCGAAGATAGGAATTTCCTAGAGGATTCTGATAATTCCTTATCCAACCTGGCTCTGAAGATGCTAGAGCTCATTCCTTTACCCTTCTATATTCTGAGATGAGTTCATTCAAAGATTCAAAGGCTCTAGTTACGTCTTCTCTTTTGAAAAGCAATAGAGTGAAAGTATAAGTAGAGACGATATCTTCAATGTTCACCATGTTGAAAGCTACCTTCGATATTATCGAAGATACGCATCCTGGTGTTTCTATTATATCTTGAGAGCTATGGACTATTACAGCTGCTAAGTTCTTCTTTTCTTCAAGTATATCTGATTCTTTAAAGGATGACTTAAAAGAAGGTAAAAGGAATTCGTCGAAAACCACGGTATACGCGGTAGGACTCCAGGATATTTGAACGATAGAATCATTGAATTTCAACATAAGTTTTGCTAATATTTCAGCGTTTTCCTTAGAAGACCTTATAGAAAGCTTAGCGAGATCTGTTCTAACGCTAAGACTGCTCATCGCTATTATTTTTTGGTATTTTTTAAGCGT
>JBEPYP010000032.1:6190-7928 GCA_041641355.1 Thermoproteota archaeon
CCAGTAAGAGAGTGGAATATGAATAGGGAACAAGAATTAGCATACCTCAAATCTAAAGGGATTGATTTCAAACCTTCGAGGAGCAAAGTAAGCGTAGATGAAAATCTTTGGGGAAGAAGCATAGAAGGAGATGTATTAGAAGACACAGCTGCGGAACCTCTTGAAGAATATTTCGCTTGGACTGCTCCAGCTGAAAAAGCCCCAGATACTAGCTATTACGTAAAGATAGGTTTCGAAGAAGGAATCCCTGCTGAGCTTAACGGAGAAAAGATGAAGCTTAGTGAGTTGATATCTTCATTAAACAACATCGCAGGAAAGCACGGAGTTGGCAGAATAGATCATATAGAAGATAGAGTCGTAGGTTTCAAATCTAGGGAGGTTTACGAATGTCCTGCAGCGGTATGCATCATAGAAGCCCATAAAGATTTGGAGAAGCTAATTCTTAATAGAAATCAGCTGTTTTTCAAGAAGTTTGTTGATTCAGAGTGGACTTGGCTCGTATATTCAGGACTTTGGGTTGATCCTTTAAGAAAGGATCTAGAAGCTTTCATCGAATCAACCCAAAAATTCATAACAGGCAACGTAACGCTAAAGCTTTACAAAGGTAGCTATAGAGTTGTGGCTAGATCTTCACCTTATTCTAATTACAATATGGAAATAGCTACTTACTCTGCAAAATCCCTTTTCGAACAGAGAAGTGCCTTGGGTTTCATAGAGATTTGGGGATTGCCTGCTGTATTAAGTAACATTTCAGCCAAGGAAAAATGAGCAAGATAGCATTTTGCGAAGTTTGTGATGCTGAACTAGAGCTCAAAGATGACGTAATGGTAGGAGAGGTGATAACATGCCCAGATTGCGGTACAGAGTATGAAGTCGTAAGAATAACAGAAAAAGGAGTCGTGCTTAAGGAAGCGGAGAAAATAGAAGAAGATTGGGGTGAATAAGCTTTTAATCGCAGTAGATAGGATAAGGTGGGAAGAGAAAAAGCTATACCTAGTCTTCAAAAAGAAGGGAATAGAAGCTGGGTTGCTCAATACTAATGAGTTAGTCTTCGATTTAAAGAAAATCGACTTGAACTTCTCAGGACTAATACTGCAAAGATGCATAAGTCATTACAGAAATCTCTATTTGAGCAAGATTTTCGAGGAAGCTGGAAATAAAGTAATAAACAGTTTTAACACTTATCTAATAGCTGGGAATAAGCTACTAGCTACTCTTTACCTGAGCTTAAAAGGGATAAAGACGCCCAGGACTTACATCGCATTTCAAAGAGAAAAAGCTGAGGAGATGATCCAGAAATTGGAATATAAGGCTGTAGTGAAACCGTTGGTAGGTAGCTGGGGGAGGAATGTGATCCCCATATTCAACCAGCTAGAAGCAATGCCCATCCTTGATTTGTATGAACAAATAATGCATCCTCCTAACAACGCTTATTACATCCAAGAGCTCGTGGATAGACCTCCTAGGGACATAAGAATGATCGTAGCAGGTGAAGAAATAATAGCCTGTGTTTATAGAATTTCCAAGCCAGGAATTTGGGCTACCAACGTAGCTAAGGGCGCGTATACAGCTAGGTGCGAACTAAACTCTGAGTTAGAGGAAATAGGAAGTAAAGTTTCCAGCGTGTTCGGGAAAGGTATCTTGGGCATAGATATAATGGAAAGCAAGGAAGGGTATTTAGTCAACGATGTTAATCCTACACCTGAATTCAAGGGTGCCCAATCATGCTTAGATTACG
>JBEPYP010000033.1:0-7813 GCA_041641355.1 Thermoproteota archaeon
TATTGATTATAAGTATAATTTTTGCATTATACGAAATAATGATAGTGATGGGATTAAACTTTATTTTATATAATTTACTGAAAAGTTTTGGAATTATCATACCCTTTCTTTTAATCGCTCCTGATCTACAACAAAGTATGGCGTTTCTCCTCGGGTTAATCTTTCTTTCTGCATTTATAATATATCCTTTCCGGAAGACTATAACAAAGATACCGATTTATGATTACATACTCGGGTTAATCGCGTTTCTTTCTGTATTTTATCTTTGGTTGGTTTTCCCAGAGATTGTAAAAACTGGTTATGTAGAGCTAACACTCTTGAATTTAATATTCCCATTATTAGCGATATTTTTCTTGCTAGAAGCTACGAGAAGAACTTTAGGATTGGCATTACCGTTAATAACACTAACTTTCATACTATTAGGATTGTATGCAGAAGGTTTTAACCTAAGACCATTAATAAACCATTTATACTACGCGAGAGAAGGAATATATTCAGTACCTTTATACGTCATGACCTCTTACGTTTTTGCGTTTATATTCTTCGGCTCATTTCTTGAAAAAACAGGAACAGGTAAGTACATCACTGATTTAATTCTAAGTATAACGAGAAGACGAGTAGGTGGACCTGCAAAAACAGCTGTAGTTGCAAGCTCACTAGTTGGTAGTGTTTCTGGTAGCTCTGTAGCAAATGTACTGACTACTGGCACATTCACTATACCTCTAATGAAAAAAGCAGGCTATCCTCCCGAAGTAGCAGGAGCGGTTGAGCCTGCTGCATCAACAGGCGGCCAGCTTATGCCTCCTGTGATGGGGGCTGCAGCCTTTGTCATGGCAGAGTTCTTAGGAAGACCTTATAGAGAGATAATGATCGCTGCTGCAATACCAGCGATACTATATTTCACGTCAGTTTACATCTATGTTGACAGAATGACCAAAAAATTAAAGATCTATTCTTTAAACAAGGAGGAAATGCCCCCTTTTAAGTATCTTATAAACAAAATTTATCTTCTCCTTCCCATCCCTGTTATAACATATTTCCTGCTTTCAGGATTGGAGCCTCAATATGCAGTGATAGGCTCTCTAGGCGTCGCGTTAATTACGGCATGGTTTGCTCAGCCATCACTAGTATTACCTATTAAGATATTATTTGTCTTCATAATCTTCATCGTTGGTGCAATCACATATCTTCTAGGAATACCCATAAGCGCTTCTATATATTTCACGAGCATTATAACGCTCTTTATTTCTATCATCATAACAATCATCCATAAAGGCGCTCGTGAAATGTTCAAAAGTATAGTAGAATCATTCGATGCATCCTTAAGAAAATCCATTCCGGTGTTTTTAGCCGCATCGTGCGCAGGCATCATACAAGGAATACTTACATTAACAGGCTGGGCTACGCTAATAGGTTATAGGCTGATAGATCTCACAGGAGGTAATATATACTTAATGATGTTATCGGCGATGGCTATTAGTTTAATACTTGGAATGGGCGTTCCTACGACAGCAAATTATATAATAACTTCAACGATATCTGGTGCAGCATTGGGGCTTGCGATATCTTCATGGAATGATCTGCCGCTTTCTTTAGCACTTCTTACAGCTCATATGTTTGTTTTTTATTTTGGTGTTTTAGCTGATGTTACCCCACCCGTAGCGCTAGCATCATATGCAGGAGCTACACTGGCGAACTCAAGATTTTGGAAGACTGCTTTAAATGCGACGCTGTTTGCTTCAGCAGGATATTTAATACCATATATTTTTGCTCTTGATCCAACGTTGCTTATAATTCCTGTTCAGCAATGGAGTTTTTATGCTTATTATAGATTACTATATGGCTTATCTAATTCGATACTCAGCATGCTAATGTTGAGTGCCGGCATCGTGGGATGGCATGGAAAAGAAATTGGTAATACCCAACGAGTAATATTAATTATTTTAGGGATTGCAAATCTCACATTATATGAATGGTTAACACCAATATTTGCAACAATCTATATTGTTCTTTATTTCTATAACAAAAAATGATTAATTATTAGAAGTAAAAACTATTTAATATTTTGATTGGTAATCTTTAAATAATTTTATAATAAGCATTTTTCATAATAATACTAAGTATGCTTTAGTTAATATTAATTGTAAATAACACAATATCGATGAAAATTTTAAAATAAAGAAAATTATTCTTTTATTTTTAAAGTATAATTCAAATAGAATACTTCATATGTAAAGTCTTTGATTTCTTGAAGTCGAGGACTTGCTAGAATGCTTTGTAATGGTAAAGTAATCAGCAAGGTTAATAAGATCAAAACCTTCCTCATTTAGAAACGCTCAGTACTTGAACAAGTTGCAAATTCAAACCTCCAGTGGCTTTGAATAAAACAGCATAGAAAACATCAAGCATTGCATTCTTTGCTTGAACAGTTCTAGCTCAAATTAATCTGATGCAAAATGCTTTTGATCTACATTAATCTAGTTTTAACAAGAACGTTAATAGAAAAGAAGTAAATAAATGATGAATCAAATTTATTAATGATGAAGAAATGCCCACGGGCTGAATCATGATGAGGTTGTCCGCTGCTGAAATTCTTTCTGAAGTTTCCCGAATTTCTTTCTTCAAGACAGATGTTGATCCTGAATAACTTAAAGATATAATTATTAGAAATATATGATCACATGGATCTAGGTTTAAAGGATAAGAGAGTCCTAGTAACAGCGGCATCGAGAGGCTTAGGTTATGCAACTGCTAAGGCCTTTTTAATGAATGGGTCTAAGGTGATAATAGGTTCTTCTAATCAAGAAAACTTGAAAAGAGCATATGAATCCTTAAAGCCTCTAGGAGAAGTATACATGGTTACTGTTGATTTGACGAAGAAAGATGATATAGATAATTTGTTCTCTGAAGTGAAAAGGATTTTCAACGGATTAGATGTACTAGTTTATATCACAGGAGGCCCAAGGCCTGGTAAATTCTTGGAGCTAAGCGATCAAGATTGGGTTCAAGCTTCAGAGCTTCTCCTGCTCAGCGCAGTGAGATGCGCAAGACATGCTGCTCAACTGATGAAAGAAGGAGGAAGAATAATATTTTCTGCTTCGGTATCTATAAGGGAACCGATAGAAGACCTTGCGTTGAGCAGTGTGGTGAGAATTACCATAGCTGGATTGGTAAGAACGTTAGCAAAGGAATTAGGTAGAAAGGGGATTCTTGTGAATTCAGTATTACCTAGCTATATACTAACTGAAAGGATAAGAGAAATAGCTACGAGCAGAGCTAAAAGGGAGAATAGAGATGTAAATGAAGTACTCAAAGAAATGGCTAAGGAAGTACCATTAGGACGTTTAGGTACACCTGAAGAATATGCTAACGTAGTGATCTTCCTAGCATCCGACTTAGCTACTTATTTGAATGGAGTAAGTATACCTATAGACGGAGGTCTTCTCAAGAGCGTTTTCTAGTTCACTTCGATCCTCTAAGATACTTATCTTCTCCGCGTAACCAATCCTCTCTAGGAGGAGCGAATATATCTATTACAATAGTATCTTCTTCAGCAAAAGCTTCATGCACCACGTTTGAAGGTATTATTATCAATTCTCCCTTTTCTAATACATACTTTTTCCCGTTTATGTTAAGTCTCAGTTTACCTTCAATCACATAAGATATTTGCTCAGATTCATGGTTATGAGCTGGGACATGGGCTCCTTTTTTTAAAATGAATTGAGTAAACATAGCCCTTTGGCCTGCGACTATTTTCCTAAACAACTTAGGATTGAGTTCTTCTTCTTTAACTTCACCTAATTTCACAACTTTAATTTCCATAATTATAGTGAAATTCTAAAATACATAAATTTATCGATAAATATAACCTCAAAACTGATTAACAAAACAATAAAGCTAAAGGTAATGTTTGAAAAAAGATCCCTGTAAATTCTATCAGAAACACTTCCTCGGAATATTGCATTTTTGCCTAGGAGAATGCTGAAATAGATCACCCTTGAATCGAGATCATATTCTCCATCGTGTTGAACCTCGTATTGTTCATTTGATTCTTAGTATCAAAGAAAACATGAAATCCCTACTATCTTTCTGAAAACAACTAAGCTAATTGAAGAATTTTAATATTCAATGATTTTCTTTTAATTATAATGCAAGATTACTTTAGAATTTCAGCTTTATTTCTTTACAACTCCTGTTTAGGTGTTTTCTTAACCTATGGCTTACTCTTCAATAAGTTGTCTGCAGATTTCTTAATACAGCCAAGTATCACTTCTCTAATATTTGAGATTTTTGCAATTATGTATTCCCTGTCATCGCTGATTATGGGATTCTTCATGGATTATTACGAAGTAGCTTAGACAATTCTAGTTGGAGGTCTATTAAAAGATTGAAAGAAGAAAGCCTAGCAACAATAGGTTTCTTGCTTCAAGGATTTTCAACCATCACTTTAATCTTGTATATTGAATTCATCAACATAAAAGCTTGAATTTTTACAAAGTTTTATTCACATAAAATGTAAGAAAGATATGTTAAGATATGTCGAAAAAGTAGAGGAAGTTTTTCTATACATAAGTGAAGAAAATGTTAATTTGAAGAAAAAGATAATGAAAGTTCTTTCAGAAAATAGGATTAATTTCAAGAGCATTACAGATCTAAAGGAGCTCGGGGAACTAAATAGATATGATGCTGTAATAGTGGTGGGAACTGATCGTGATGTACTTAGATTACTTCAACTAATGCCTGAATATCCCATACCTATATTTCACATAAGCCCTCCATCTTATACTACGTTTTATTCATCCATAGAATGGGAAGACTTAGAAGAAGGCATCTCCAAACTATCCAAGGGCGATTATTACTTAGAAGAATTCACGAGAGCAAAGGCTTTAGTTGACGGCTCAAAAACCATATATGCTCTGAATGAAATCGCACTCTTCTCTTCTAGAAGCGCGAGCTTGGTTGAATACATCTTGAGCGTTAATGAAGAAACCCTATGGAAGGATGATGCAGATGGGATCATCATTGCTACTCCAGCTGGATCAACAGCATATGCTTTCTCTGCAGGAGGACCTATAGCGATGAAGAATTCCAACGTCTTCATATTAGTTCCAGTGAATTCCATGGATCCTATGAGGCGAGCCCTCATCGTTCCTGATAACGCTAAGATAAAACTCAAAGATATTCGAAGCAGATTTAAATGCGAAGTGATCGCAGACGGCATAACCAGATTGGGTTTGAAAAAGGAGGTAGAGATTTCAAAGGCTGAGCATCCTGCTGTATTCGCTAAGTTGACGATAAAGCTAGGAGAAACGATAGAGAAGAAAGCTAAATTGGTAGAAAGAACTAGGGCCTTACCTCCAAGCGCTAAGTTCATCCTCAAAATCCTCGAGATTTATGGAGAAGCTACGACTAAAGAGATCGTCGAGAAAACAGGCCTTCCAGAACGAACTATAAGATATGCCTTGGCTACGCTTGTTGAAAAAGGTTTGGTGAAAAAGGTAGTGAACTTGAGAGACACTAGACAGAGAATATATAAAATTCTAAAGTCTTAACATACCTATATGATCATAAGAAGCATAACATTACATGTAAAAGATGCTAAGAGTATTCTAACCGCATTAAATCGTTTGAAAAGTTTGGTCGAAAAAATTGAATTAGCAGGTTATAAAGTATGGACCAAGAGGATATCCTTACCTCCGCTTAGAAACGAATTAGAAGTTGAGGAAATATATAAGGAGATTAAGGGATCCTCGAATGACCTTGATGGTGTATTCGTCGCGGCTTTCAATTTCGAAGCTGATGATGCGATATCGATTGAGAAAATAGTAAAATACATGGAAAATTTAAGATTCATTTTTTCATCGATGCTCATCAAAGATGAAGGAGAGATCGAAGAAGCATTCTTTAAACTAAAGAGCTTCTATTCAAAAGCAGAATACGAGTTACATACGAGATTTGCATCGATTTACAATTCTTGGATATTAACTCCTTATTTCCCCGCATCTGCTAGTATATCTAACGAGGAATCTTTCACGGTAGCGCTTAGATACGCGAAGGACTATGAGGATTTGATAGTTAGGGATAAGAATGTGAACGGTCTTAAAGGCATGTTAAAGGAGCTCAACGGCTTGCTTGAGGAGATCGCATCAAATCAAGGGATTAAATACACGGGCATCGACGTTTCTCTATCTCCATGGATGGAAGAAAGCGTTGCCAGAATAATCGAGAACATTTCTAAAGTAGAGATTCCTATGCCTGGAACCATAAGTTCGATCAGGAAAGTAAATAGCACATTATCAGAGATCTCTAAAGAAGTTAAAGTCACCGGATTCAATGAGCTTATGCTTCCAGTAGAGGAGGACATTGTTCTCAAAGAAAGAGCAGAAGAAGGAAGCATATCGTTAAGAGATCTAATATCCTTCTCATCTTTCTGCGTTGCAGGTCTAGATATGGTAACCCTACCTAAGAGTCAAATCCTCTCTGGGAATTTGCTTAGAAACATAGTTGAAGATTTGTTAGGGATCTCAAAGTTGAAGAATAAGCCGCTTGGAATGAGGATGATTCTTGTGGAGGGTAAATTCGGAGATAAAATAGACCTAGGACGATTCGGCAAAGCATCTATAATGAAAATATAAAATTAAAACTTCTGAAAATGTAAATTTATTAAGGATATTCATTAAGAAAGAATTCTATTGTTCCTTATTACACCAAGCTAAAAAAGTAAGGGCAAGTCTGAAAGCGGTCTAAAAAAGAAAGGGTGGCTTACTATTCAAATGATTGACAAAAATGCCCAAAATCATAAAAATACTTGTTTATGCAAGTTGGACTAAAGAATATATGTCCATATACTAAAACTATACCATGAAGAAAATATTACTCTCCTTATTGCTCATTACGATACTTCTAAGCATTTTTACAATGACAGTGTATGCAAAACAAGAAGGAGGTAAAATTGAAGCTAGAGGAACAATTTCGTATTCATATCAACTGCCTATACTTAAAAATGTTACTTTTACTTTCGCTCTCAAATATACTTTAAATTATACTTTAAGTTATAATGACAGAGTAAACAGCGGCGATACAAATAGTATTCTAATCGAACTAAAGGGAGGCCATATTACCTTAACCGCAGATTTTATCGTTAACAATATCAGCCAATCAATAAGCCTGAACCAACCCTTGAAGCTTGGAGATACGCTCAAGATAAAAACCACAGTTGCTGATTTCGCAATACAGGTGAAAGTTGAAGCACCAGTTGAAATTTCAGGAAGGGCTACAAGTCTTGCTTCTAAGTTGACTTTCGAAGAGGAAGGACAAAAAACATTAAACGTTAAAGTGGATAGCGCAGCTGAAAGAGGAGAAATGATTCTAGTGCGTTTACCTTTTATTTTGAAAGTTTTATTTGGAATGACTTCGCCGATCCCAACCAGCTTGGCGGAGGTTGGAAGTATGAAAATAAACCCTGATTTGACCATCTCATTCACCGTGACTAAATCATGGTGGGATGAATACTTAATACCGATCATTATAGTAGCGATAGTGATTATAGCAGCTGGCTTAGCATTTCTTCTGTTCAGATATGGTAAATCTCTTCCATTCATAAAAGGTAAAAAGAAAACATGAAATATCGCATTTTAGGATTGATCCTTTTCTTTTTCGGGGCGATTCTTTTCGTCTTTGCAGTATATTTGATTATCGAAACAATACTTAACTATAATATGATATTACCGACTTCAATAACTTCATTCATAAATTTCTATATAGGTAAGCCTTTCGAAAGCTTAAACGATTTGGCTTTTCTAAGTTTATTTGG
>JBEPYP010000034.1:0-7786 GCA_041641355.1 Thermoproteota archaeon
TGCCTTTAGACTTTACGGCTTGCCTATAATAAGGTATGGCAAAGCTACTGGAATGATAGGTATGAATGGTGCAGGTAAGTCAACTGCTATAAACATATTGGCTAAAAAAATCTATCCAAATCTGGGTCATTTGGATAAAAAACCTGAACCTGAAGAGATCATAACTAGGTTCAAAGGAAGTGAAATTCATAGATACTTGCAAGATCTTTATGACAATAAGATTAGGGTTGCGCTTAAACCCCAAGATATACATGAAATACCTCTAATCCTTAAAGGAACCGTCAGAGAGCTATTTAAATTCGCGGAAAATAAAGAAATCTTAGAAATTACTAAAGACATACTCGGAATATCTAGGTTTCTAGATAAGAAGATTTCCTCATTGAGCGGTGGCGAGTTGCAACTTTTCGCTATAACTTTCTCCCTTTCTAAAGAGGCAGATATATATTTCTTAGATGAACCCTGCAGCTATCTAGATGCACATCAAAGACTTAAGCTGGCAACTCTTCTGGGTTTATTGTTGGAAAAAAATAAAACTATGCTTTTAGTAGAGCATGATTTCTCGATCTTGGACTATTTATGCGATACAGTATGCATAGTATATGGTAAGCCTAAGGCTTATGGTTTGATATCCTTGCCCTATTCTACAAACGCAGGCATAAATGCCTATTTTGAAGGTTTTCTACCTCATGAAAACGTTCGAATAAGGAAGACCCCTATAAGATTTCAACTTAGAAAGTTGGAAAGAACCCCCCAAGAGTCTTACAAATATTTGGTTTGGTCCAAGCTAGCGATAAAAATAGGAGATTTCTCCTTAAATGTAGAGGAAGGTTTCGCTAATAAAGGAGAAGTGCTAGGAATATTAGGTCCTAATGGGATAGGTAAAACGACCTTCATTAAAGCCCTTGTAGGTGAGATAAAGGAATTTGAAGGAGAAATATATGCAATCGAAGAATCACCTAAATTGAGTTATAAACCTCAGGTATTCAGCTTTGAGGATGAGGGAAAAATGGTCAAAGATCATTTAATTTCGATCAATAAAGAATATGCTAAGGATGAATGGATTGTCGATGAGATAATCAAACCTTTAAGAATAGATCAAATATTTGAAAGAAGGATTGAGGATCTCAGCGGAGGAGAAAAACAGGCATTAATGGTTGCTTCAGTGCTTCTCAAAGAAGCAGATATGTACGTTTTAGATGAACCTAGTGCTTTTCTGGATGTTGAACAAAGATTGACTTTGGCTAAGTTGCTTAAGAAATACGCTCAAACTTTCAGGAAATTAGTCATCGTCGTAGAACATGATCTGATAATACAAGATTTCGCTGCAGATTCTATAATGGTTTTTAAAGGTATACCTGCTTCAAGAGGATATGCTACTGCTCCTGTGCCTTTGAAAGAAGGCTTCAATATTTTTCTTAAGGACTTAGGGATAACTTTTAGGAGGGATAAGAGGACAAACAGGCCTAGGATAAACAAACCTGGTTCTAGTCTTGATAGATATCAAAAGGAAATAGGCGAATACTATTTCATAGAATAGCTTTTTTATATGTTTAAATTGCTTGTAGTACTTTAATTTATATGGCTAAAGTAACTATAAGCCTGATTAAGGCAGATGTAGGTTCTATAGCAGGACACCATAAAGTTATTCCTGAACAAATAGAGCTTGCTAAAAAGATATTATCCAAAGCTAAGGAAGAAGGTCTTTTAATGGATTTCTATGTGTTCAATGCAGGTGATGATTTGGAGTTGTTGATGACGCACGGAAAAGGTGTCGATAATCAAGAAATACACGGTTTAGCTTGGAATGTCTTCAAAGAAGTTACCGAACAGGTATCAAAAAAATATAAGCTTTATGCTGCAGGTCAGGATTTGCTTGTCGAAGCGTTTTCTGGGAATGTAAGAGGATTAGGACCAGGTGTCGCTGAGATGGAAATAGAGGAGAGGCCTAGCGAGCCTATAATAGTTTTTGCTGCAGATAAGACAGAGCCAGGCGCATGGAACTTGCCTTTATATAGGGTTTTTGCAGATCCTTTCTGCACTCCTGGCTTGGTGATCGATCCTTCAATGCATGAAGGTTTCATTTTCGAGGTAATGGATCTATTGCATGGTAAAGTAATATCATTGAATACTCCCGAAGAATCATATGATTTGTTAGGCCTAATAGGCACCCCAGGAAGGTTTGTCATATATAGAGTCAAGAGGAAAGACGGTCTATTAGCAGCAGTAGCTAGTACTAGTAGACTTTCCTTGATAGCAGGAAGATATGTAGGGAAGGATGATCCTGTATGCATCGTAAGGGCTCAGAGAGGTCTTCCTGCTGTTGGCGAATATCTTGAAGCTTTCTCTTACCCATATCTTGTAGCTGGATGGATGAGGGGCAGCCATGTAGGTCCTCTGATGCCTGTATCATTAAAGGATTCACGGGTTAGTAGATTCGACGGTCCTCCTAGAGTAGTAGCATTGGGCTTTCAATTGTATGAGGGGAAGCTTCTAGGACCCGCTGATTTATTCGAGGATGTAGCCTTTGATGCTGTAAGACAAAAAGCTTCAGAAATTGCAGAGTACATAAGGAGGCATGGACCTTTCATGCCTCATAGATTAGGCCCTGAGGAAATGGAGTATACTACCTTACCTCAAATATTGAAGAAACTTGAGAAACGCTTCGTCGAACTACAAGCGTGATTTCTAATGATATAAGATTTCCTCTTTTTCTAATCAATTTCAAAAGTTATGAGGAAGTATTAGGAGATTCTTCAATAAGATTAGCCGCTTCAGCAGAGAAAATAGCCAAAGAAGAAGATGTTGAAATCGCCGTCGCTCCTTTACATACAGAAATTAGAGAAATTTCAAAATTCATCAAGACTTTCGCTCAGTCAGCCGATCCTATAAATCCGGGTAGCTATACGGGTCATATTCCTCTTGAGGCTATAAAACTTGCAGGAGCTAAAGGCGTGATAATAAATCATTCTGAAAAAAGGCTTGATCTCGAAAGTATCAAGTTTCTCGTGGAGAAGTGCAGAAAGCTCTCTTTGTTTTCTTTGGTTTGCGGTGTAAGTGCAAGAGAATGTTATGAGCTAGCTAAGTTTAACCCTGATGCTATAGCTATAGAACCTCCTGAACTTATAGGAACAGGAAGATCTGTTTCTAAGTACAAACCAGAAAGCGTTTCTCAAACGGTAAAATTGGTCAAATCCCTTAATAGTTCAATACGCGTTTTATGCGGTGCAGGAATATCTAACGGAGAAGATGTTATCGAAGCTCTTAAGCTAGGCGCTGAAGGCATCCTCGTTTCTTCAAGCATTGTGAAGGCAAAGAATCCGGAAGATAAAATTAAGGAGATGGCTTTAGCTCTTAAGAAATTTTTTCAGTGACCCTATTCAAGATAGGAACTAGCGGTTATAATTATTTTTGGAATGAAGGTAAACCTAGTCAGTTTAAGTGGTATTTAAAACAAAATTTCAATTCAGTGGAGATAAATGCAACCTTTTATTCATTTCCTTATAAAAGCTGGATTAAGAGCTGGTCTGAAGCCCCTGATTACTTTGATTTTTCAATAAAAGTCAATAGGATAATAACTCACTATGCTAAGCTTAGTGAAAAATCGATCGAAATTTTTAAAAGATTTAAGTCGTATTTCAAGCCGATCGAGAATAAAATAGCTTTTTGGCTTTTCCAAATGCCACCTTCCTTTGAGTTCAATGAGACGAGCTTATCTAGAATAAGGAATTTCTTTTCTTCATTAGGAATAAAAGCAGTTATCGAATTCAGAGAACCGAGTTGGTGGAATGAAGAAGTATTTGAGATTCTTGAAGAAATGGGCATTGTATTTTGTTCCGTTGACGCTCCTGAACTTCCTAAAGATATAATAAAGAGTAATGAGACGGTTTATCTTAGGCTTCATGGAAGGGAAGAATGGTATAGTTATGAATACAAAAAAGAGGAGCTTGATGAGATATTTGATATGATAATTAGGCTTTCTCCAAAATTTTGTTATATTTACTTAAATAACGATCATGGAATGTTACCTAACGGCAAGTATTTGCTAGAAAAAACAATACAGGTTAAAAATTAACCGTAGAAAAGCATGCTTGGTTGAGTTTCAATAGGTTTCGTTTTATTCCTGATTTCTCTTATTTGATTCTCTAAGATCTCCATTTCTTTAATCAATGGTTCTACTTCAATCGCTATGCTTGGGAATAATCTGTTTAAGGCTTCTAAAACACGTCCTACAATATTGAGGCTTATTTGTTGAGGATTGATTTCAGCTAGTATGCAATATGAAGATATATTAAGCCATCTACACTCATCCAAAATTACTGCAGGCAATCCTACTAGTACACCGTATTCGAATGATGGTATTCCTTTTTCCTTCAAAAGATTTCTAGCTTCATCTGTACTTCCAATTCCAAATATCTCAGGGTTTTCTTTATTAGAGTCCACGATTAATTCGTTGACCGTTATTATGTGGTGAATATCGTTTTTGTCAGCCCATTCACAGATAGCTTTACCTAGAATTCTAGATAGATTAACGTGCGGTGCGAATTCTGCTGTTACGACCGCGAATTTGAGCTTTTCATCTGCATGAATTCTAGCAGGAAACTTAGGTTTACCTTTATAAATGAAAGTTACCGGGGGGAATAGCTCTGAATAAATAAGGGCTATTGAATCTAAATTAAATTTCTTTATGTAATAGTTAGCTAAAATCAAATCAAAGAAACCCTCTGAAGGTATTCCTATGAACAAAATCCCTTCTCGTAAATTCATTTTTTTATATTCTCTTATTTCTATTAGTTTCTCCTTCATGTTCAAATAAATAACATCTATGTATTTATTCCTATATTATTAGTTAGGGGCCAGTCGTCTAGCGGACTATGACGTAGGCCTGCGGAGCCTAAGGTCGTGGGTTCAAATCCCACCTGGCCCGTTGATGACTAATTTTAGAGGCGAACATATTGTTGATTCACGATTACCTCTTTTTTGTTACCTATTCGCTTAACCTCAAGCTTTTTCTCTGCAAATTTCTTGGAATGTGAACATATTTCTCTTGCCTTTGATCTATTCCAGAATCGACCCTTCATAGGCTTGGCACGTTTATTCCTCGAGATGATAATGAAGGTAATATTTCCATTCAAATCGTTGTGAGGTGTATCGAACCCAACGATCCTTCAGCATGAAATGAACATGCACTATTCTCTTCGTTTGACCATTTCCATACTAGCTACTGCCCCAGCTAAAGCTTTTCAATCAAATTCTCCTCCTCATCGAACCAAGAGAGGTGTTCTTCTTGCGACGAAGATCATAAAACATGCTTGTATCGCTAATAACAATTTTCATTGTTCGTTAGAAATATCTCAATTTTTGATAGGATTTCTCAAAAATTACGGATCGTACCAGTACCATGATTAGCGTATTTTGATCTTTTATTGATTCAATCTACTTGCCAAAGGGTTTTCTCTATTAAAGTTTTAATTCTTGATATGAGTTATTTATCAAATGAAAATAGTCAAGGTAGAAAAAGAAGCGTGGGATTCTTTTTTAGAACTATTGGGCGATTTGGAAAACGAGAAATTAACTAGCATGAATAGATTTCCAGAACCTGTAGGAGAGCTTAGATATAGAGATTTGCTCAAGAAGGCATTTATAGAGACAGGAAGATGCCTTGCTATAATATGGCTCTACTTTAATTCAAGCTTAAAAAAGACATTCTCTTTCTTAATAGAGGCTGATCTTAAAGAAGGTGAGCTTAAAGATATCTTAAGCCTTCCAGGAAAGGTTAAGTCTGTTGTGGTCGAAGAATTTAAGGATGAAAGGATAATGAAGATATACAACGAATCTCGCTTCATGAACGGCAATGAAATCATTAAGTATCTAGAAATTGTGGGTGACAAATATAGAGATAGAGAACTTTATGTCACTTTGAAAAACGCATTAAAAGAAGAGTTTGCTTAATGAGAATAAAGGTACTGGTTACCGATGTAGACGGTGTAATAACCAAAATAGATAGTGCATGGAGATATGTTCATGAAAGGCTAAATCTACTAGATAAAGCTAGGATTAATGCTGAACTTTACTATAAAGGTAAGATTTCTTATAGGAAATGGGCAGAACTGGACGTGGCTCTCTGGAAGGGAATTAGTAAAGAAACTTTTTACAATATTTTTAATGAAGTGGAAATAAGGGAAGGATGTCTTGATTTCTTTTCTTATCTGAAAAATAACAACATAAAGATAATAGCCATAAGCGGGGGTTTGATGCCTTTACTGGAGGTTTTATCTAAAAAGCTTCATTTCGATCATTTTGTGGCCAATGAGATAATTTTCAATGAAGGAAAGATAGAAGGGGGTTTCAAGATAAGGGTGACACCCAGGAATAAGGGCGTAATCTTAAGGAAGATCTTAAGGTCATCAGGGATAAGCGGAGAAGAATGCTTGGGAATAGGCGATAGCGATTTCGATATACCTATGCTAGAAGTATGCGGGTATAGAATAGCTTTCAATCCTAGAAATATCAAACTCTTGGAAATTGCCGACGAAATAATTTTTTCAGAAACCTTTCATGAAGTTTTTAAAAGAGTTAGAAGAATTATTGAGTCTTCCTGATAATTTTTATCCTGGTCTTAAGAGATAGCTTAGAAGCAGCTCTTTTAAGGGCTAGCTTGGCCAATTCTAAGGTTTCTTCTCCACATTCTAAATACATTATCCTGTCTCCTCTCTTTACAATAGCTGCCGTACCGATCGGTTTACCGAAGGACAGTCTCATACCTTCTTGTAATCTATCCGCACCTGCCATCGCTAACATCTTGTTTTCTCTTAATACATGGAATGGGTATTTCACCACTTTTAAATGATAATTCTCTATACCTACCTTCTCTTCTACGGTTTTCGTAGCTATGATTCTTGCAGCATCCAACGCGTTATGCCTTATCAATCCATCTTCTAGAGAATAGAGTTCAAGCCTTAAAGGAAACTCTTTTTTAGTATTTCCATAATCGAATTTCGTGATCTTTGGCGGAGGGAATCCCGGTATATATTCTTTTCTAGTATAAGGCATCGTATCTAGCTTTGTATAGCATCTGGCAGGTCTTAAAGGCATACTTCTTTTATATGGATTTTCTCATATAAATTCATTGTATATTCATGAGAGTCGTTTTGGTTGAACCATCCTATGAAATTAACATAGGTTTTGTAGCCAGAGTTATGAAAAATTTCGGCTTTAAAGAGCTATACATCGTGAAGCCCGAAAGTTTTGGCGATACTGCTATTAAGTTTTCAGCTCATGCAGAAGATATTTTGAGATCAGCGGTAGTTTGTGATAAGCTGGAAGATGCCATCAAAGATGTAGACTTAGTAATAGGCACCACATCTAACATAGGAAGCGATAAGAATCTCAGGAGGGTAGCTTTGCCTGTATATGAAATCAGACCTATCGTTAAGGGTAAAGCGGCAGTGCTTTTTGGTAATGAGAGGACTGGTTTAAAGAATGATCAAATAGATCTATGCGATATCTTAGTTTACATTCCCACTGCTGATGAATACCCTTCACTCAACCTTTCTCATGCAGTGGCAATATTTCTGTACGAGATGAGAAGAGATGAGAAATTGAGGACTATAAAATACGAGATCGCTGACAAAAATGATAAAGAAATGATAATGAAATTCGCAGAAAGTTTTCTTAGAAAAAGTGGTCTAAGAGGTATTAAGCTTGAACAAAGTTTGCTGGTTTTCAAGAGACTTTTAGATAGATCGTATTTATCCAAACGTGAGGCAAAAACTTTGATAGGAGTTTT
>JBEPYP010000035.1:0-7775 GCA_041641355.1 Thermoproteota archaeon
CCTTGTGTAGTAGGATGTGAAGAAATAAAGATAAACTATGAAGGAAAATTCTTTGAAGCTTCGGGAATAATAGTGAAAGAAGGAGATGTAATAACCATCGATGGTTTAGAAGGAGAAGTCTATTTAGGGGAGATTCCTAAAACAGAGTTTAAACCTATAAAAGAATTCGAGGAATTCATGAAGATTGTTGATGAAGTAAGAGTTCTAGGTGTTAGGGCTAATGCAGATACACCAGAAGAAGCTAAATTAGCTAGAGAATTCGGAGCTGAAGGTATAGGGCTTCTAAGAACTGAAAGGATGTTCAGAGCACCTAAAAGGTTAGAGATATTCAGAGATGTGATATTAACAAGTGACGAAAAAGTAAGAAAAGAAGCGCTGACTAAGTTATTGCCTATGCTAAAGGAAGATTTCAAGGAAATGTTAAGAATCATGTCTCCTTATCCGGTCACGATAAGACTTTTCGATCCTCCTCTTCACGAATTCTTACCAAAACTAGAAGAGATACTAGAAAACATTTACAACGCAAAAGAAGAAAGCGAGAGAAATAAGTGGGAGAACCTATACAAAAACGCTAAGAAGCTAGCTGAAGCAAACCCAATGCTGGGTCATAGAGGAGTTAGAGTCGGTGTTACAAACCCAGAAATTTATGAAACACAAGTAAGAGCTATATTTCTAGCGGCTTATGAATTGCTCGAAGAAAATATACCGGTTAACTTAGAGATAATGATACCTCAGGTTGCAGAATATAGAGAATTGTTGGAAATCAAAAATATCGTAGAGAAAGTATATCAAGAAATAAAGGCTAAGCATAAAGTAGAGCTGCCTTACAAATTCGGAACGATGATCGAAACTGTAAGGGCATGTTTGGTCGCTGACGAATTAGCTACGATCTGCGATTTCTTCAGCTTTGGTACTAATGATCTAACCCAAGCTACGTTCAGCTTTAGTAGAGATGATGCAGAGAACAAATTCTTGCCTTTTTACTTGGAACACAAGATTCTAGAATACAACCCCTTCGAAAAATTGGACGTTAAAGGAGTAGGACAACTGGTGAAAGTTGCAGTAGAAAAAGGCAGGAAAGTGAATAAAAACCTGAAAATAGGTGTATGCGGAGAACATGGAGGCGACCCTGATAGTATAATGTTCTTCCATAAAGCTGGATTGGATTATGTTAGCGCCTCTCCATATAGGATCTTAGTCGCAAGACTAGCGGCAGCACAAGCGAGCGTATTAAATAAGTGAATGGAAGGTCTTTCTTAGAACTGGCTGAGGTATGTGAAAAGGTAAAGAAAACAAGCAGCAAACTAGAGAAAATAAGCAAACTAGCCAACTTCTTGAAATCTCTAAATGAGGAAGATTTGTATTACGCGATAAGGCTGCTTTCCTCGAGCGTATTGCCCCCTTGGTACAATAGAGAGATACAAGTGGGTTATTCAACGCTTTACTCGATCATCTTAGAAATCTCTGGTATTGACAGCAAGAGTTTTTCCAGCATTTACATTAAGCATGGAGACTTGGGAGAAGCTGCTGAGGAGATACTAAATACAAGTGGGAAGAAAATTAAACCATTAATCAGCAGTAATTTATCGATAAAGGAGGTTTATAACACGCTTTTGAAAATCTCTGAATATTCAGGGGAAAAATCACAAAAACTGAGAAAAAATGCTCTGCTTAATTTGTTCATAAATGCAAGCTCTTTAGAAGCTAAATATTTAATAAAAATAATAACGGAAGAGCTTAGGATAGGTCTTTCTGAAGGCTTGCTTGAAGAAGCTGTAGCTAATGCATTGGGAATAACTTTATCTTATTTAAGAGAGAAAGTACTGCTACTTCCCGATCTGGCTGAAATCGCATTAAGAGCAAAAAAGGGCTCGTTAGATGACATAGGAATTGAATTGCTAAGACCTACGAGCTTCATGTTAGCTGAGCCGATGAGTTCTGCTGAAGAAATCATGAATTATTATTCCAAACCGTTGATAGCAGAATTTAAGTATGATGGAATTAGAGCACAGATACATAAGAAAGGTAAAGAAGTCAAGATATTTTCAAGAAGGCTTGATGAAATAAGCTTTTATTTGCCAGATGTCGTAGAAGCTCTAAAAAGAATAAAATTTGATTTCATATTGGATTCTGAGATAATTTCAATAAAGAACGGCAAGCCTTTACCCTTCAACGTAATTCAAAAAAGGTTGAGAAGGAAGAATGTATCTGAAGAATTGATCAGAGAAATACCTTTCCAAGCATTCGTTTATGATATACTATATTTTCAAGATAGAGCAATACATGATCTGCCTCTAAAGGAAAGGAAAAAGTTATTGGAAAGCTTGGAATTGTCAGATGGATTAAAAGTAGCTGAATACCAAATAGTCAAAACTTCTTCAGAAATCTCTGAATTGTTTGAATATAGCATAAATCAAGGATTTGAAGGGTTAATGCTTAAAGATCCTGATTCTCCCTATACGCCGGGGAAAAGAGGCAAACTATGGGTTAAACTTAAGAAAGAATTTGATACTATAGATGCAGTAATTGTAGCGGCTGAATATGGGCATGGCAAAAGAGCTGGGATCTTATCTGATTACACTTTTGCTGTAAGAGATGGGGATGAATTAAGAATAATAGGCAAAGCCTATTCAGGCTTGACGGATGAAGAGATAGAAATGCTCGATAGGAAACTAAGGAGCATAGCGATCGAAGATTTAGGTTATAAAATAATCGTTAGACCTGAGATAGTAATAGAAGTGGCCTTCGATTCAATTCAAATTAGCGATAGACATGATAGCGGTTTCGCTTTGAGATTTCCAAGAATTAAAAGAATTAGATTTGATAAATTGCCTTCCGAAATCGATGGGATAGATAAAGTCAAAGAAATATACGAGAGGAAAAGAGCGTTACAAGGATGAAGATTTAAGCATCTCTTCTTCGTCTTCCTCTATACCGTATTTCAAATACTCTTCAAGTTTTTTGTAAAAAAGAGGATGACCTTCTACTATAGGATAAGCATAGGGTAGGATGATTTCATGAAATGCATCTACCTTTAAAGTCAATCTTTTAATTAAGGGTATTTCTTCTATTCTTTTACCTTTAATTATCTCGTTAGCTACGAATATAGCGCCATCTATCGACAGTTGATATTTCCCCAAATTTCTAGAGATACAACCTTTAATCTTAGAAGTTATTAATTCATATGTTCTACCTTTAGGAGGATGATCACCCATGATCCCTCCTACAACCAGCATAAATGCCCTAGCTTCCTCAGTTTCTAGGCTCTTAGGAGACTTAGGATCCAAAACTATTATTTTATCATGAATCTCTTTAAGTTCTGTTATACTCTCTTCTAAGATGCTTCCTAATCTGCTTAGCGTTTCCTTGTATTTCGGCTTAACGTTGGTGAAACAGAGATTTTCTTTACCTACTAACAAAGATGCATGCTCAAGCTCAAAAAGCATCCATTTACTTAGCGGTTCCTCGCAAATCTCTATGAAGAACTTCATATAAAAATAAATAAAAACTGGTTAAATTAACTTCACGAAATGAAAAAATATTCAAACTTTATAGCTCGTCGGTATAAAATAATCCTCGTTTCTTGGATTATCCTTGCGTTAATCTTATCACCTCTAGCGCCTAAGTTAAACGAGAAAATAGTATATAGCGTGGAGATCACCTTACCGAATAGCGAATTCCAGATAAGCGTGGAGAAATTGCAGAAGGAATTCGCTAATAGGAGTTATGACGAAGCATTCTTAAATGTATTAGCTTCATATAACTACTACTTGCTCATAAAAACCGATAAGCCTTTTTCGGAAGAAGTAAAGAATGCTGATACGTTCATACGTGATAACCTTAATCTCGATAATAAAACTCCAATAAGCTACTATGGATTAATCGAGATTTTATTGAGAAGACTTGGAGAAAATACTACTCGTTATGCAAATGAGCTATACGAACAAACTTTTATCTTATTTAACCATACTAGCTCAATAAAAAAGCAATTAAAGAATTTAATGGATACATATCAGTTTGTATTAACAAGCATTAACAATTCTCTGTACTTCACTTACGCTCCACCCTACGTTTTTTTGAAGTGCTTTGAAGCTCTAAAAATAGAAGATTTCTATCAAAGATCAGAGCGGGCTAGGCTTTGCGCTATAGCTAAAGCTAACCTCCAAGGCTTATCTCTAGATTACTTCAATAAGTTCTATTCAAGATGGCTTAGCGGAATAAGCGATGACCCCTACAACGCTGCTGATAAAATAATTAAAGAAATAGCACCTTCCTACTTATCAGATCACTTCAAAATAGATAATAATACAATCAAAACGATTTTTTCTTTTGTTAATATATTTAACTGGAGAGAAGAAAATGTAGTTAGGCAAATATCCTTACAAATCATCATTAATAGATTAAACGAAAAAGAAAACAATAAATACGTTATAAATGAAATAATTAAGTTATTAAAAAACGAAACAAATTTAGAAGAAGTTACATATAAAATAATAAAGAGTAGTAATTTTAATTTAACAAATCGTATTGGAGAAAATCTTATAGATGAATTTATCAAGAATGTAATTAATAAAGATACTATGGATGATGATATAGCAAGAGATATTGTATCTAAAATTATAACTGATTATACTTTAAAAACAAACAATAACAATCCTTACTTTGTTATAAATGAAAAAAATTATAAAGAATTTGTTAAAACTTTAATAAAAAATGATTCTAAAAAAGTTACAAGAGATATAATACTAAATAAAGACGTTGCATATTATCCAATTGATTTAAGGAATGATCTAAAATCTGCATTTATAGATCAAAAGAATAATATATTTTTAATAGTTATATATTCAAATCATTATCCTAACGAGGATGAAGTAAAAAGCGATTTGCAAAAGTTTGAAGATATAAAACTTAAATTGAATAACTTACAAGTCTACATTACAGGAATACCGCTTCTCTCATACGAACTGAGAAATGCAGCTGAGTATGCTATGTTCCTAATAATACCTCTAGGTATAGCGTTAGTTTTCTTTTTAACATCGCTCTATTTTAGATCCATAATAACTGGATTTTTAATCCTTCTGTTGTTCGGGATTTCGATCACTACCACATTAGGATTAGCCTACATAATACTTGACATTATCTTGAATAGAGAAATAAGCTTCATAACGCCAGCAATAGTAGTTGTACTAGTTCTAGGATTATGCAGCGATTACGCAGTATACTTACTAAGGAGATATAAAATAGAAAGAGAAGAAGGAAAGACCAAAGAAGAGGCCCTATTTTTGATGACTTTCTGGAGTGCAAGAGGGGTTTTTACTAGCGCGTTAGCCGTTTTCTTCGCCTATCTAGTATTGTCTTTCATGAATATAGCATTGTTTGGAGATGCAGCGATGATCAATGTAATAGGCATAGGATTTACTATGATTACTAACCTTTTGTTCTTACCTTCATTATTATACGTTCTAGGAGATAGGGCAGTGAAACTCTCTATGGTTAAAATAAAAAACAGCAGGATTAACTTAATCAGAATAGCCAGTTTTAATGAAAAGAGAAAGAAAGAATTGACATTGATACTCATCATCACTACATTGATATCCCTTATCTTCGTATCCAAGATAGAAACGGTATTAGACATACCTCCTCTTATGCCTCCTAGCGATGTTCAAAAAGGTGCGCTATTGCTTTCTTCGACAATAGGTTCTTCGATGAGCCCTATATACCTATACGTAGAAGGTAAGGATGATGTCGTAGTAAAAGATAAGATTAATCATAGTTATCTGAATTATGTAGAGAATATAACAAAAAACATTGAAAAAATAAAAGATATAAAATATATTTATACTATAAACAGACCTTTTGGAGAAAGAATCAATTTAAACGAAATTTATTTAAACGATACGTTGAAAAAAATTTACAAAGGTTCCATAGAAAGATTTATAGGTAAATCAAACAAAGGAGTACTAATTTTGATAACAATAGATAAACAACCCTTTAGCTTAGAAGCTATAGAAGTATTAAAAGAAATAAGGAATAGCATACCAAAAAATGAAGATTTTAAGTTATACTTTAGCGGGGTAACTCAACTTTCTTACGATTCCAAAACGGTAACAGATTCTGTAACACCTACGATTTTAGTTAGCCTAATCACGATCATCATCATTCTGTTATTTTTGCAATTCATATCGGTTTTAATTCCTTTTAGGTTGGTTTCAACAATTCTCGCCAGCATCGCTTGGTCCTTGGCTTTGCTTTACATAGTTTATGTTCTAATCTTTGACTTACCGTTAATAAATGCAGTACCCTTATTCTTGCTGGTTACCATGTTAGGGGTGGGCGTTGACTATGATATATTTCTCTTGACTCGAGTAAGGGAAGAAATCGTTAAGGGTAAAAACGATGAAGAAGCAATAAGAATAGCTTTGGATAAGACAGGCAAAACGATAATGTTCCTAGGCTTGCTATTAGGAGGAACATTCTTCCTCTTGTTAATTCCTAACTTCCCATTGCTAAACGAAATAGGATTCGCTATAGGTTTAGGTGTATTGTTTGATGCATTTCTCATAATACCTTTCTTCGTTCCTTCTATAATGCTATTAGCTAAGAAATGGAATTGGTGGCCTTCAAAGCTAAACAGGAGATGATTTCAATGACTTGTAAAAGCTACCTTCAATGAAACTTTTCCATTTCTTTAAGGTGTAATCAACACCCTTAGGGTCTCCTGTTAAAACGTGCTTTATACTTCCGTCATCAAACTCTATGAAGACTTGAGGTATTAAATAATCAGGAGACCAATCACCATATTTCTTAACGAGTCCATCAGCGATCGCCTCTTGATCCTTATTATCTATATCTAGCCCTAATATCTCAGCGTTTAATTCCTCAGCGATCATTTTGACATAAGATTCTGAAACCTTGCAGTGAGGACACCAGTTCGCTTTTACGAATATAATCTTCTTAACTTTCATATCTTTAAGTGTCTTTTCGTTTAATAAAAATCTTAGGCACTATTATAGTTCCCTCTTCTCTATCGCCTAACTCTATGCACTCTCCTTTAAGATACAGATAACCTGTGTAAGCGCATGTTACGGCATCCAATTCGTCAGCGCTCAATGAATTATTTAACCCCTTGATGCCTAATCCCATCAGATGCTCTCTTAGTTTATCAACGCCCTTATGTTTCCTAGGAATACCTAAGATATCTTGAGTTGCTCCTGGGAAAACTTCTATGACTTCAACCCCTAATCCTTCGATTAAATTCTTCAACCTAATACCTCTTTTAGTGAGCATCCTCATCGGTCCTAGAGTCACAGGAAAGAATTTTATCCGTAGCCTTAGAAGTTCTTTGTCGCATTCCCTTAAATGTATGTCGCTCCTTTCTTCAAGAGAAATTCTTCCTCGGGGTATTGAAAGAGGAGCATCTATTGCTACTAATCTTGGATTTTCATTAAGGATTGAGTTTATTATCTCCTCATCAGTCTTGATCAAGAAAGTTTTAGCGTTCAGATTTTCGTCCATTATACAAACGCCAGTGAATCTTTTCTCACTTCCTGCTAGATCTATGCCCAATATTTTAAGCATATATCCGATTAGGAAAATTTCCTCATATGAATAAATCGTTTTATTATTTAGGGATTTTAGGAGTCATAATACCTTTCTTATCCATAATAACTACGATAGCGATTTCTCCTTGGTTTAATATATTCGATAATGCTTTAAGCGATCTAGGTAATATAAAACGAAACGGACAGGTCGCTTATGTATTTAACGCTGGACTG
>JBEPYP010000036.1:0-7693 GCA_041641355.1 Thermoproteota archaeon
TCAAAGGTACATACCGAGGTTTATTGAGGAGAGGTAAGTAGAGCAATCTCTCTATAGCTAAGCCTATGATTGCAGAACCGGTAGCTGCTACGAGAAAAGCTAATAGTAAGTTATTAGATGCAGAATAAGTTATCAATCCAAGGTAGGCTCCTATTACATAGACCCCTGCATGCGCTATGTGAAGTATTTTGAGTATACCATAAACTAAGGTCAAGCCTAGAGCTATAGAAATGTATACTGCGCCTAACACCAAGCCTGCTATTAAAAGCTGAAGGAAGAATTGTAGAAATTCAATGCTCATGGAGGTCAATAAATAAGACTAAAAAAAGAAATGTTCATAAAAAATCATTCAGAAGGTGTTATTATGTCAGGATCTTTTATGTCTGCGAAGTGTCTGAATTCACCGTTTTTCACTATTTGAGCTGTTAAATACTTAATCGCGTTATTCCCTTTAGTGAAGCCTAATATTAGGCCGGTTACGCCTTCATAATCCTTAATGCTTTTAAGAGCTTTAGCTATGTCATCAGGATTGGTGCTTTGAGCTAATTCTATTGCTTTCACCAAGATTCGAACTGCATCATAGGAAGAAGCTGCAACCATATCGGCGCTTATCCCATAAGTTTGTTTATACTCTTTAATAAACCTTTGAACGAGTTCACTATTACTATCCCTATTTAGATCTGTGACTATTACAACATTTTCCACGGCAGGACCTCCTATTTCTAAGAACTTAGGCGAGTCAAAACCTTCTGCACCTACGATGGGAATTTGCATACCTAGCTCTCTAGCTTGCTTAACTGCAACCGTATCTTGGTAATAACCGAATATTATTAAAGCATCAGGGTTGTTTTGTTTAGCTGCAACAAGCAATGGGCTGAAATCCTGGGTTCCAGCTTGGAACTTAGCCATATAAACGACCTGTGATCCATGGGATTCTACCATCTTTTTAGCGTTTTCAGCTAGGCTAATGCCGAATGGGTTATCGATATAGATTATCGCCACCCTCTTGGCATTGAAGAAATTAACAACGATATGACCTGCTGCCTTACCTTCAGTTTCTCCTAACATTCCAACCCTAAATACGTATGTCTTATCTCGAGTAATAAGGGGATTGACAGCATAGGCCACCACTAAAGGTACTCGTTTCTCCTCGAATATTGGTGAAGCTGCAAGGGTGGGGCCGCTATAAGAACCGCTCACGGCTGCCACGACCTTATCTTGCTCTATGAGTTTTTTAGATACCGCTACGACTTGATCAGAACTCAATTGATCATCATAAGTCACTAATTCAATCTTATATGTTTTGCCTCCGATTTTTATACCCCCTTCACTGTTTATGTGCTTAACAGCAAGCTCAGCACCATGCAAAGCTGCGAGACCATCTGCAGAGGCCGGGCCCGTTATGGGTGAAAAGAACCCTATCTTTATGGTCTCTTGAACTCCGGGTTGTTGACTAGTTAGGTAAAAGGCTACAACTCCTGCTATTACTATTACAATTACAACGACGCCTACTAGCAATAGTCTTACATTTACCATAAGACTCTATTATAACCCTCCTTTTTATGTTTTTCAAGCTAGTCCTAGATATTCATAAGCGCTATTTGATCGAGAATCTTTCATAATCTATGAATAATATCTCCATAATTTCTAACTATAGGTAATCCTCATATTTTTACCCTCTTCTAAAATTCAACACGGCTTTAATTTTTCTTCTACTAGAATGAAGGTACTATACAGAACGTAGTAAATATATGTAATTCCAGAATGATCGATTCTCCTTATAATAGCTTCTCCTCAGCAATTATCTAGCTAGACTAGAGACATATTGAAGGAAAATGTCTTTAACATTATGGAGCCTGTTGTTGAACATTGATTAAGCGTTGAGTAGAACCTTTCTAATAATTTCTCTACTTTGATTAATAGAGTCGTTTTAACTACCCTCTTTAACCCTCTGATTATTAGATCTGTCTTTCTTTTAAGTCCTCAAGCGATCTCGGGAAAGCATATCTTTTAATCTGAAGCCATTCTCTTCTTTTTTCTGTTAACAGTTGTATGTTAAACCACCTAACCTAAGTCGGCTACTCATCAAGGAGACGCATTAAACCAACAGATACTATAACAGTTATTATAGTTTGCGTTGAAGCAACAGATCGATTAAAGATTTGTTTTAATGTTCCTTTGATAAAACGTGGACTTTCGAGTTGTTATTAAAATCGGCAAAGTTAGTTTGATTTTAGTTAAGAATAAACACAAAAAATTGCTAGAAATTTTTGAGAAGGCTTTAATACTACAATAGCTTAATGGTTAATCCAAAATTCTCACCCACACGAACTGAACTTAGCATCAAAAGCAGAAGACGAACCTAATGCCTACTACTTCCTACAAAAACATCGAAAATAATTTAATATTGAAGAAAATTATTAAAAAAGAGAAAATGATAGAAGCTTTCATTTTCATAACGACGAAACCCAATAAAATAGATTCGGTAGGAAATGCAGTAAAGAAAATAGAAGGAGTAAAAAATGTCTACGTAGTTACAGGAGAAATTGACATTATAACTGAAGTGGAAGTCAAAGATTTTTCAGAATTGGCTAGGATAGTTAAGGAGAAAATACTCAACATAGATGGCGTAAGTAAGACTTCAACTTCACTGATAACTGAAAAATATTGAAATTATAATTTTTTATAACAGATTTTATTAGATTTGTATTTCAAATAGATTTTATTCTAAATTTTATAAGTTAAATAAATAAAAAAAATTATTAACTAAAGTAAGCCCTGTGGAAGAATATTTGCTCTCCGTCTACGAATACGAAGAAGTCCTTAAGATCTTTACTACTAGCATAGAACCATTTTTGTGTATACAAGAATATCCAAGGAGCATCTTGCCATATCATCTCTATAGCATTTTTGTATAGTTCACGTCTTTTAGCTTCATCCACTTCCTTCATGGCTTGTTCCAGTAGTTTATCCACTTCTGAGTTGCTATAGTGTGCCGCTGCAAGAGCTTTAGGAGGTGCTTGGTTTGAGTGGAATTGACCAAATAAAGTGAAATGAGCATCTGCAACAAGAGGCCCCCAACCTAATAGCAACAAGTTGTGAGTTGTTTGATTGAGCGGCTTAGTTATTTCAGCTACAAAGCTAGGCCAATCCATTGTCCATAATCTAACCTTAACTCCTACTTGAGCTAGATATGCTTGAACTGCTTCAGCAACCTGCTTATCTTGAAGATATCTTCCAGTTGGATGAAGGAATACGAACTCTTTTTCAAACGGGAAGCCTGCTTCTTCTAATAATCTTCTAGCTTTCGCTGGATCATATTCATATGGTTTCATGCTATGATGACCAAAGAAATGAGGAGGCAGAGGCGCATCTGCAGAGATTCCTAAACCATATAAAACGCTGTTTATTATTGCATTCTTATCCACCGCATAATTTAAAGCTTGTCTAACTTTAGGATCAGCAAATGGACCCTTTGGAAGAATAGCGATGAATATAACCCTGTTACTAACAGGTGTTACTACTACAAACCTGTTATCGGCTTTAACTCTTTCTAAATCTGCAGGAGATAAGTTATAAGCAAAGTCAACATCCCCTGCCAATAAGGCTGCAACTCTGGTGGAGACTTCTGGTATTATTACCCATTCTATCCTTTTTATATATGGTTTTTCTCCCCAATAATCATCGTTTCTCTCCAAAACTATTCTTTTGCCTTTTTCCCAGGAAACAAATTTATAGGGACCAGTGCCTATAGCTTCTGTTACAGTCGCGTTTCCAAACTTCTTTAGTGTTTCAGCGCTACCTATGAGTAAATAACTCGCAAGGGCGCGCAAGAACGGAGCATACGGACTCCCTAAACGTATTTTGGCAGTATATTCATCAACAACGTCAACCCCGATTACAGGACCTAATTGAGCTCTAAGAGGAACCCTTACCTGTGGATTTATCCATCTCTCTACGTTAGCCTTAACTACACTAGCATTGAATTTGGACCCATCATGGAACTTAACCCCCTTTCTAAGATAAAACGTATATACAAGACCATCTGAAGAGACATCCCATCTCTCAGCCAACGATGGAACTAGATTCCCTTTTGAGTCAAACCATAATAAGGTCTCATAAACATGTCTAACGACATTGAAGACCACAGTAGTAGTTTGACCTTGAGGATCTAAAGTATCTAAGTCTATTCCTATAGCTACTTTAACTGTGTCTTTCTTACTGACTATCTGAGTAGGGGTAGGGCTTGGGGTAGGGCTAGGGGTAGGGCTTGGAGTACTAACTGGAGCACTTGGACCAGATAACAAGAGGTAGGACGCTACTCCTGCTACAGCTACTATAACTACAAGTACAGCTACAAGGGTTATCTTGGATAGAGCCCTGAGGTCCATAAATGTGAAAATCTCTAAGTCTATTTAAACTTTTCTGAATATATATTGCAAATATCCTCTCTAACTATACTTTTATGCATGCAACGTATTGATCTTTATCAACTTCTATGAGTTTTGGATGCTCAAACGAACATTCTTTTGATGCAAGCGGACATCTAGTTATGAATCTACATCCCTTTGGAGGATCTATTGGACTAGGCGGTTCTCCTCTAGCCTTAAATAAAGGATTTCTATATGCAATAGGTATCAATGTAGGTGAAGAATATAAGAGCATCTTTGTATACGGATGTCCTGGTGCTTTGAATATCTTTTCAGTTGGACCTATTTCAACGATTTTACCTAGATACATAACAGCTACTCTATCAGAGATGCTCCATACAAGACCCATGTCATGGGTTATGAAAATCATGCTCAAACCTAGCTTCTCCTTGAGATCCATGAGTAGATTCATTATCTGGGCTCTCAATGAAACATCTAATGCAGATACTATTTCGTCTGCTACTAGTATTTCTGGTTCCACTGCAATAGCTCTGGCTATTGCAATCCTTTGCTTCTCACCGCCAGAGAGTTCATGCGGATATTTGAATATATGATCATCAGAGAGACCTACGATTCTTAAAAGCTTTAACGCCTCTTCAAGCAACGTTTCTTTAGACAATTTTTTGTTTTTGCTTTTTATAGCCTCGCTTAATATGCTGAATATCTGAAACCTTGGATTAAGACTGCTATCTGGGTTTTGAAATACGGCTTGAATCTTATGCCTAACTTCTTTAGAAAAACCTCCTTTATCGAATATGTCATTACCTCTATACAAAACTCTACCTTTATCAGGCTTTATTAGACCTACGATTATTCTACCTAAAGTCGATTTACCACAGCCGCTCTCGCCAACTAGGGCAAGTATTTCCCCTTTACGAAGACTTAGATCTACATTATCTACTGCCCTTACGTATTTTTTAGAACCCAGGATACCTAGAGATAGTGGGAAGTATTTGACTATTCCTTCAACCTTAAGTATTTCTTCGTTATTCATATAACAAACAGGCTACTTGTCTATCCTTTATGTTACGTAATTCAGGATCATTTTTCGAACATGCTTCAAACGCAAATGGACATCTGGGATGAAATCTACATCCAGAAGGAGGAGATATCAAGCTAGGTATCGATCCTTTAATCACCTGGAGTTCCTTCTTTCTTTCATATCGAAGTGAAGATAAAAGAGCTTTTGTGTATGGATGCAATGGATCCTTCATTATTTCTTCAGCCTTAGATATCTCAGCTATCTTTCCTGCATACATCACCATTATCCTGTCAGCTATTTCCAAGAGCAACGCTAAATCATGGGTTATAAATACTATAGCCGTTTCAGTCTCCTTCCTTATTTCGTTGAGTAACTCAACAATCTCAGCTTGTATTGTTACATCTAAAGCAGAAGTAGGCTCATCTGCTATTATCAAATCTGGTTTCTCTGCTATCGCCATCGATATCAGAATTCGTTGCTTCATGCCTCCGCTCATTTGGTGAGGATATGAACTAACTCTCCTCTCAGGATCAGCGATTTTAACCACCTTAAGCAATTTAACTACTTCTCCTAAATACCTTTTCCACCGCCCTCCCCTGTGCGCCTCATAAACTTCTGCTACTTGGAAACCAGAAGTATAGACAGGGTTTAGATATGTGCTTGGATCTTGGAATATCATCGATATTCTTCTGCCTCTAATCTTCCTGAGATCTTCTTCGCCTAAAGACAAAAGATCCATGCCCATAAAAAGGATTTTGCCTGACACCACCCTTGCAGGAGGTCTCAAAAGACCTGCGATTGCTAAAGCAAGAGTAGATTTACCAGAACCACTCTCACCAGCTATACCGAATATCTCCCCTTTGTTGATGGTGAAACTAACATCGTCTACAGCCTTAACAGTACCTTGGGGTAAGTCATAATATATTTTTAAGTTATTTACTTCGATAACCTTACTCATTTTAACCTCTCCTCAAAATTGTCCTCGTTCTTGGATCGATGGCATCTCTTAAACCATCTCCTAACAAGTTGAAGCTTATAGCAGCTATCGCTATGAAAATTCCAGGGAAGACTACGATGTGGTATGCGCTGAAAAGATATGATCTACCACTTCCTATCATAGAACCCCATTCAGGTGTTGGAGGAGGCACGCCTAGGCCAAGGAAACCGAGTGCTGATGCCAAAAGTATGGATAATCCCATATAATACGTAGCCTGTACTATAATTGGAGAAATGACGTTGAACATGACATGCCTGAAAATTATATAAAGGTTGCTCTTTCCTAGTAGTCTAGCTGTTGCTATGTAATCTTCGCTTATTACTTGAAGAACCGCTCCTCTAACGAGTCTAGTGTAAACGGGGAAAGTACTCACGGCTATGGCTATGATCAAGCTGGTTACACCTTGTCCAAGTGAAGCGACAAGGGCTATTGCTAAGAGCACCGTAGGAAAGGCTAAAAGCACATCTACGATCCTTTGAATAACAGAATCCCAAACACCACCGAAATATCCAGAGATCAACCCTAGGACCACTCCTAACAATGTTCCTAAAGCTACTGAAGCCATTGCTATACCTATAGTATACTGAGCTCCTACTAGAATCCTACTAAAGATATCCCTTCCTAGCTCATCTGTACCAAATATATGAGATAGGCTTGGAGGCTGTCTTGCCTTAGAAAGATCGAAACCATATGGATTATAAGGTGCTATGTAAGGTCCTACTAAAGCTATGAAGACCATGAAGATGACTATATACAAGGAAACATAGGCTGCCTTGTTTGCTTTGAGGGCTTCCCACATTTCTATAAGCCTCTTTCTCCTCGATTCTTGGATCTTTTTTAGAATCTCCTCGCTACCCATAGCACTTCCCTAACTCTTGGATCTACATATGCGTAAATCACGTCAACTACTATGTTTAGGGCTATGAATATTAAGACTATGAACAATATTATGCCTTGAGCCAAAGGATAATCTCTAAAGAACAAAGAATCTATTAAAAGAGATCCTATTCCAGGCCATGCGAAAACGGTCTCTGTTATAACAGCCCCTCCCAATAGAGTTCCTAACTGAATTCCCATCACAGTGACTATAGGTATCATTGCGTTTCTAAGTACGTGTCTAATGAGGATAATTCTCCATTTAAGTCCTTTTGCTCTAGCAGTGACTACGAAGTTATTTGCTAAGGCTTCACTTACAGAAGCCCTTGTTATCCTAGCCAAATTACCTATAAGAAAGAGAGATAAAGTAACCGCAGGTAGAATTAGGTGTCTAGGGGATTCAGCACC
>JBEPYP010000037.1:0-7691 GCA_041641355.1 Thermoproteota archaeon
AAGGTTATGATGAAAGAAGCGACTTCTCAATAATAAGCCAGAAGGATGCTCTAAGATACATAGATAGGGTTTTCTTTCAACTCAACAATTTCATCTCGATAATATGGGCGATTGTGATAATAATCGGCGCTCTTTCCATTTTAATAGTGATGGTGATTACTGTAAGGGAAAGATATAGAGAAATAGGGACTCTTAGAGCCTTAGGTGCTAAGAGGGGCGATATACTTTTGATTTTCTTGTTAGAAGCTTCTTACTTAGCTTTGTTAGGCTTATTATTAGGAGCACTATCGGGCGTTGTAATAATAGAGGTTTTGAAGAATTATTTTGAATTTGTTCGAAGAGTAACCATAACTGTGTTGTTGAATACATATTCAATAATACTTCCTGAAATATTCCTAGCCTCGTTGTTCTTTGCTTTATATCCTGCATATAGGGCTGCTAAGATAGAACCAGCTCAAGCTCTTAGGTATGAATAACGATATTTCCTATATTAATTTAATTATTTTAAAAAGATCAAATAAGCCCGATTTTGCTTAAGGAATAAATAGATCTTATTCAAATGGATTCTCGTGGGGGAAAGCAAAGAAAGAGAATTTAGAGCTAGGATACCGATGAAAAAGTGCGAGATTCATGGTATACTGTTATTCTGGTGTGTTCATTGTAGTAAAGCAGTTTGTAGATACTGTGAGCCCAACCATCAATTGGAACATTATTTACCGAAAATAAAGTGAGCGTTTCTAAGCAGGAAATAAGGCAAAAGATATGGAAATTATTGGAAGAGAAAGACATTGCGATTTTCCCTAGGCCTGTATTCAACAGAATACCCAATTTCAGAGGTTCGGATATAGCTTCTGTAAAGCTATCTCAACTCGAAGTTTTCAAGAAAAGTAATGTGATAAAGATAAATCCTGATTCTCCGCAGAGAAAAGCTAGGGAAATCACTCTGAGCTTAGGGAAAACATTAATAATGCCTACTCCTAGGATTAAGGAAGGCTTTCTATTGCTAGATCCTAAAAGAATTCCTAAAAATGCTTACAAAGAAGCTTCTACTATAAAAGGTGCCTTTGAGTATGGTGTGAAAATTCATCCTAAAGATCTTCCTAGCATAGATTTCATCGTTCTCGGTTCTGTGGCGGTTTCCTTAGACGGTGCTAGAATAGGGAAAGGAGAAGGTTATGGAGAGCTGGAATTCGCTATTTTACTAGAATACGGCAAAATAAAGAAGGACGTAAAAATAGCTACAACAGTTCATGATCTGCAAATAGTTGAGGAAATACCCGTAGAACCTTTTGATGTAAGTGTAGACTTGATAGTTACACCTAGAAAAGTATTCGAATTGAAGCAAAGACATGATAGACCCCATGGCATAATTTGGGAGTTATTACCTATGGAGAAGATAGAGGAGATACCTATACTAAAGGAACTGTATTTGGAAAAGCAAAACAAACCTATTGTTTCTTTTTAAATTTTTAAACGAAATATAGTTATGATCAAAATAGATTTGAATGAGAAAGTTGAAAAGTTCATGCGAAAAACTCTCTATTTTGTAGATGCAGAAACTTCTGTATTTGATGCTTCCTTGATCATGAAAGCACATGGCGTAGGAAGCGTTATAGTTAAAGAGAAAGATAAACCTGTAGGAATAGTAACTGAGCGCGATATTCTTAATAAAGTAGTTTCTGAAGGTAAGGATCCTCACAAAGTCAAAGTGAAGCAGATAATGTCTTCACCGTTAGTCGTAATAAGGGCAGATGAGACGGTAGAAGAAGCGTTGAAGAAAATGCTGATGTACGGTTTCAGAAGACTGCCTGTAGTAAATGAAAAGGGAGAAATAGTGGGTCTTTTAGCCCAGCGATTCTTGATAAGGGGAGGAGAAGAAGAATTAATAAGGAAGGCTGAGTTCCCCCTTAGACTCTCAAAAGATCTTCATGATTTCTACAGAGGCAAAATAGAGGTAATCTCCAAAGTTCCAATAACGAGTATGTCTGATTTCTCTATATGGTATACTCCTGGTGTTGCTTCTCCTTGTAAGGAGATAAGTAAGGATAAGGAAAAAGTCTTCTTCTATACAAACAAGTGGAATAACGTAGCGATAGTAAGCGATGGTTCTAGGACTTTGGGACTAGGTGATATAGGACCTTACGCTGCTCTGCCTGTGATGGAGGGAAAAGCATTGCTCTTTAGATATCTAGGCGCTGTGGATGCTTTTCCTATCTGTATCAATGAAAAAGACCCTGAGAAAATAATAGAGATAGTTAAGGCTATAGAACCTTCTTTTGGCGGTGTAAATTTGGAAGACATCGCGTCTCCTAAGTGTTTCTATCTTTTGGAAAGACTTCAGGAAGAGCTAGAAATACCTATATGGCACGATGATCAACAAGGCACAGCTGCAGCCACTTTAGCGGCTTTGATAAATGCTTTAGAAATCGTGGGGAAGGATCATAGGAATGTAGTCGTTACTTTATTAGGAAGCGGTGCTGCTAATATCAAAGTGGCTGATTTGCTGATTAAGTATGGGTTCAAACCAGGAAATTTGATAATGCTTGATAGTAAGGGCATATTGAACGTTAATAGAAAAGATTTAGAAGATAATCCTTATAAGCTAAGGCTTGCTAAGATAACCAATTCAGAGCAAAGAGAAGGAGGTTTGGAAGAAGCTATAAAAAACGCAGATATACTAATAGCATATTCAAAACCCGGCCCAGGTGTAGTTAAAAAGGAGCACATATTGGCCATGAATAAGGATCCCATTGTAATAGTAGGTGCAAATCCTGTACCAGAGATATGGCCTTGGGAGGCTAGAGAAGCAGGTGCAAAGATAGTGGCCACAGGAAGGTCCGATTTTCCAAATCAGATAAACAATTCGTTGGTTTTCCCAGCAGTATTCAGAGGAACTTTAGAGGTGATGAGCAAAAAGATAACTGATGAGATGTGTATTGCAGCTGCCCAAGCAATAGCCTTAACGGCAAAGGAATATGGAATAAATGAAGATTATATAATTCCTTCAATGGAGCAAGAGGAAGTCTACATAAATGAAGCCGTAGCTGTAGCGTTAAAAGCTCAGGAGCAGGGCTTAGCTAAGCTCAAGTTATCTAAAAGCGAGTTAGAATTCTCGATAAAAGAAAGGATTGAAAGAGCAAGAAAGTTGAATGACTTGCTTGTAGCTAATGGCATTATCAAAAGAAAACCTTTCACTATTTAATTAAGATTTTTTAAATTATTAATATGGCTACTTTTAAAGAACCTTTTGTTTATGTTAAAACGAAATTGGACATAAGAGAATTCGATCCTAAGCCCGTCCCAAAGGATATTATAGTTAAAATCTTGGATGCGGCTAGATTTACAGGAAGCGGTAAAAATCTTCAACATTGGAGGTTCATAGTGGTGGAGGATAGGGAGAATTTGAGGAAACTAGCTGAGGATAGCACCACAGGATATTGGGTGAGAGATGCAAGCTTCGCTGTAATAGTATTGACAGATCCTAGATATGCTTTCCATTTAATAGATGCAGGAAGAGTTGTTCAGAGTATGCAAATCGTGGCTTGGAGCTATGGAATAGTATCATGCATATTCACTGGAATGAAAATAAACGATGTGAAGAGGGATTTCAAAATACCTGAACATCTGAATCCGAGTGTTATTATAGGATTTGGGTATCCTAAGAGAAAGATAATAGGAAAGAAGAACAGGCTACCTCTAGAAGAGCTGGTATTTAAGGAATATTATGGAAATAGATTCTTATAGCATTTACATTAGACTTAGCAAACGCCTTGCCAGACGGTTAGATATTAGTACTCTACTAATGAGGATTACAAGTAAACGGAATAGTTATGCACAATGATGAGCGCCTAAGGGTTTACTCATTCAACTAAGGTTGGGCTTAAACCTTAGAAGGATTGGGTATCATGAAAGGAAGATTGATGAAATGCTCCGATAAGTCAAGGAGGATAGTTGCTGTATACAAGCTGGACAGCTGTTCACAGTGCGATGTCTGCTAAGTCCAAAAACATTATTCAAAGAGCAAAATTGCTATCTCCTATATCTTACGGAGCATTTAATACCACTATGTTTAAATTCTTTTTCTAAATAGTGTTATTAATGAAAATCATTGAAGCAATAAACTTAAGTAAGACTTATTTTACTAAAGAAAGAAAAGGATTATTCAAGAGTTCTAAAAGAGTAGTTCAAGCTTTAAGGGATGTTTCCTTCTTCGTCAATAAAGGTGAGATATTCAGCATAATAGGTCCAAACGGTGCAGGAAAGACCACTACGATAAAGATACTTTCTACTTTACTTTTACCCGATTCAGGAGAGGCTTATGTAAATGGTTATAATGTAGTAAAAGAACAAGCCAAGGTAAGAGAAAGCATAGGAGTTGTGTTGTATCCAGATAAGGGATTTTATTCAAGGCTGACAGGAATTGAGAATCTGATTTATTACGGAAGATTATACGGTTTATCTAAAAATCAAGCTAAAGAAAGAGCAATGAAGTTAGCTGAATTAGTTAACTTGGAAAGGGACATCTATAGAAGAGTGGAAGAGTATAGCCTAGGGATGAAAGCAAAGTTGAGCATCGCTAAAGCATTGATCAACGATGCTCCTATACTGTTTTTAGACGAACCTACTGTGGGCTTAGATCCTATATCTGCGAGGAAAGTAAGGGAATTGATAAAGGAGTTATCTCTAAAAGGAAAGACGATCCTCTTAACAAGCCATAACATGTGGGAAGTAGAGAATCTAAGTAATAGAATTTTAGTCATAAACAAGGGTAGCATCGTAATGGAAGGCTCACCTAGGGAAATAAAAGAAAAGCTAAGACTTAGTTATTCGATAGAGATAGAAGTAATAGCTAACAATAACTTCAATATTCTAGGTTTAAATCAGGCTGGTTTAAGCGTAAGAGGGAATCCTATGATAAAGATCATGTCTGAGAATCCTGGAGAGGATTTGATCAAAGTCCTAGATGAATTGAGGTCCAAGGGATTTGAGATAGGCTTCGTTAGAATACAAGAACCTAGTTTAGAAGAAGCCTTCATAAAACTAGTTGAAAAATGAAGTTCATTGATCAATTTCTAGCGATAACTGAAGCAGAATTAAAAAGCTATTTAAGGAGGATAGGAACGTTCACGGCTGGTATAGTATATCCTTTTCTTTTAGCCGGCGTATTTTATATTGTAGGTTCAGGGCTTCAAGGAAGACCTGTTAATTTAGAGGCTTGGTTATATCAAGTGATAGGCCTAACTATATTTGCAATAGCTACCATAATGACCTTCAGTTCTGCACGATATGTTAAAGAAGGATTGTTGACTGGAAGGCTTGAGTATATTCTCGCAACGCCAGTTAATGTCTTTACGATAGTTTTTGCAACAGCATTTAGTGGCGGTCTCTTCTCTCTCATATATTATCTACTTGTGGGTATCATTGCCACTTTCGTATTTTTAAGTGTGCAAAAGCTAATTTTCTTCTTACTTTCCATACCTGTTTTGTTGATAGCTCTTCTACCTGCCCTGGGTCTTAATTTGATCATTACCGGTTTATCTATAGTAGTTAAAGAAAGCGATCCTTTGGCTACTTTTGTTATATCGCTCGTAGGTGCTGTTTCTGGCTTCGTATATCCTATAACTGTAATGCCATACGTACTGCAAGTCTTGGGAGTATCTCTTCCTTATTTTTATGCTGCAGAATATGTAAGAGCCACTATAGAAGGTTACTTACATTTAGTTTTCCGCAACCCGTTTCCGTTTCTTTTCATTTATCTAATCACAGGCATGCTGGTCTATAATTACATGGATAGGACTTACATAAGGAAGAAGGGATCATTACTATGGTGAAGGTTTCATCTCTCTACAACAAACTAGCTTCTGAAGTTGAGGGAGGAATAAAGATTTACTTTTTAGGATACAAGGTATGGTTCATTACACGCTTACTCATTTCTCCTTTTTGGTTACTCATAATAATGTTTGGGTTTATATTTTATGCCGTTGAATATCTGAATGATCCTGACTTCGTCGCAGGAATAACGTGGGGGATTGTAATTTACCTTTTTATAGCATCTCTAATACCAATGGCAGATTCGATGGTCGTATCGATACAGCAAGGTATCCTAGAGAATTTGTTATTGACAAATACTGGAATAACTACACATCTTATTGGAAGATGCATGATGTCAATTGTAAACACCGCTATATCGATGCCTGTACTTCTACTCACGAGTTATTATTTATTCGGTGCAAGGATTTACATCGCAGACCCTTTGTTTTTCTTCATTTTTATGACGATAGCAACGTTCTTCTTCTTGTTCTTCGCCGCTATTCTGGGTGCTTTCTATACAAGAGTAGGCTATCCTACGCTTATTACCCAACCTTTACAATTATTAATACCTTTCTTAAGCGGTGCAGTACCTGTTCATCTCTTCCACAAAGATTTCGCTAATATCATGTTCTATTCTCCTTTCTTCTATGTAATAAGTCCTATCTCGGGATCAGTTACTGGGTATTATGTTATGGATAAATTTTTACTTCTAGGTTTAAGCTTGTTGTCCTTGTTAATCATGATGGTAATAAGTCTACACGTTCAAAGAATTTTAATCAAGAAAACCCTGAAGAAAGGCAATTTCACTTTATTCTAGTTTTCTAGTAAAACCATTACTGAAATGAATAATGGTTCATCAACAAGTCCATTCTAGTGTTTAGTGCATTTTATTTTACTTTATTCGTTGTTTAAAGTACAAAAAATTTAAATAGGAAGAATTAGAAAGAAGATTGTTAAGAAATGCACGAGAAATTCATCAAAGAGGAGATTGAAGAAATTAAGAAAATTGTAAGAGATGCGGTAAATGAGGTTGTCCGGGAGGTTATGAAGGATTTGAGGGGCGTAGGGTTTGAAATACGCTTATCTAAAGAAGAACTGGAAGAGGCTGAACCTACGAGTGCAGTCTTAAGGGATATTGCTGAAGTTATAAAAGAGAGTATAAGGAAAGGGCTACGAGAAAGAGGAGAAGTCGCTATAGATCAAATGATAGCCAAAATGCCTGAAGATAAAGCTGAATTAATAATTAAATCCCTTGCTAATGAAGATAGAATAAAAATATTAAAACTTCTATATTTTAAATCTAGGAGCTTCTCAGAATTGAAGGACGAGTTGAAATTAGAATCTTCTTCTCTTGCATACAATCTTAGACAATTGCTAAGTACAGGTTTGATATTTCATGATGAAAGCATATCTAAGTATAAGATTTCTAATAGAGGGAGAACGTTGCTTAGAATCTTGGCTTTAATATATGAAACTTTAGGGGGTGAGGTTAATGAGTAGTATAACATTATTTCTTAAGAAACCTAGATACATTAGTATCATAAGAGGTATTTCAAGCTTGATTTTCTTAGTTGCAATGCTGGTCCTCGTAGCTTGGATCTTTAGATCTCAATTAATACTCGATCAATATGGCGATGAATTAATTTTGACTTTTATCGTTCTAATCGCGATTAATCAGTTTTTAGGTATAGACTTAAGAAATGTCTCTCGATTGATACTCAGCTTTATAAGTAAACTCGGAAATGTAGCAATAATTCTATCTATAGTTTTCTTTCTATTGAGTTTTCTGAATTTACCTGCACACTTTACTTCTTTGATCTTGCCCTTGATTTTAGCTGGTGCTATATTGAAATTATCCTCATCTTTTGTTGCTTTTCATG
>JBEPYP010000038.1:0-7687 GCA_041641355.1 Thermoproteota archaeon
ATATAGATTAAATAAATAACAAATAAAGATAACCCTATAAGAGGTACGATAATGGTTATTAATATTAATAACAATACTAAAACTATTTTTTTCATATGAAATTGTAAAACAAACTTCAATAAATTTTTAATTCTACTAAAAAAGAGACTCTTGAAAAGCAGAAAGAGGGAATCTAGAAGAAATCGAGTATAAAAATCACCTACTCAAGAGAAGAACTCACTACTCTAGATGAGAAGATAAGATTATAACGTTTTAAAGGAAATAATAAAGGGATTCTGTGAAGGATATCAGGAAGATCCTAGAGATCATATCTGAGGAAACAAGATATGAAATAATCAATCTACTGAGTTCTTCTTCTAGATTTTTGACCGTCACAGAAATTTCTGAGAAGCTATCCAAGGATAAAAAGACTATAGATAAGCATTTGAGAATACTTCTAGAATATGAATTAGTAGAAAGAAAATACCTTGAAGATGAAAGAGCTTACGGATATTCTTTGACTAAGTTCTGTTATAACTTACTTTCCTCCATAGAAAAAGCCGTATCGCTCCAAGAGCGTTTAGAAGTAAAAGAAGAGAAGAGCTTGAAGATCGTTAGTAAGTTTAACTGGAACAACATCTTAGTTCCTCTCATCTTAGTATCGCTGGCCTTCATTGTAGGATATGGGCACCTGCTAGGTCTTTTCGGTGAAAACTTCCTAATCATTCCTAGACTATTGCTCTTTTTAACGTTTATATTTTTAGCATTGTTTTACCTATACTATAAAATAAAGCTGATGAAAAGTGGTTAACTCTATAATAAAAGAAATAACCATCAGCGGCTTAGTAGCGCTTTTTTTATTCTTATTCTTTTCGGTAGGTATTAAAAGCGTAATGGGCACCGATGTACCTCTAGCTGTGGTTGAAAGCGGTAGCATGAAACCTACTCTTAATGTGGGCGATATAATAATAGTTAGAGGAATTAATCCTTCAGAATTAAAAGTAGGAGATATCATCGTTTACCAAAGAGCGAATAGCGACATAATGATAGTGCACCGGATAATCCAAATAATACAGAGCGGCGATTCTTTGCTGATAAGGACCAAAGGAGATAATAATCCTGCTCCTGATCCTTGGTATATTACTGCAAAAGAGGTGAAAGGTTTAGTAATACTCAAGATCCCATATCTAGGTTACATTCCCTTAACATTTCAAAAATTCCCCCAATTGTATGTTGCATTGTTTCTCTTAATAGTAATATTTATGCTCTTACCTAGTAGAAAAAAATAATAAGATCTTTATATAGATGTACAAAGGATTTATAAATAGAAATTCTATGATCATCAAAAAGCCTAGGTATAAGTATGAAATACAAAATGTAGTAGCTTCTGTATCTTTCGGCGATACGATAGACCTCCAAAAGGTTGCAGCCGCTATGGAAGATATGGTAGAATATAGGCCTGAACAATTCCCAGGATTGGTTTTCAGGCTGAATAGACCTAAGACAGCAACTCTAATTTTCAGGTCAGGAAAAATGGTCTGTACAGGGGCTCGATCAGAAAAGGAAGTATACAAGGCAATCGATACTATAATAAATAAACTCAAGGCAAGAGGAATAAATTTACCCCCCAATCCCAGGATTCAAATACAGAATATAGTAGCCTCTGCTCAACTCAATGCTGAAGTTAATTTGGAAAAGGCTGCCTTATTGTTTGAAAACACTATGTATGAACCTGAACAGTTCCCTGGATTAATATTCAGATTGCAAAATCCTAGGGTTGTCATGTTAATATTCAGCTCAGGAAATATGGTCTGCACAGGAGCCAAGAAGGAAGAAGACGTCAAGAATGCAGTGGAGATAATATACAAGATGCTAAAAGAACAAGGAGTTCTATTTGAAAGGGGTTAGATAATAAGAGCTAAAAGGCAAAGGGAGTAGAAGTAACCAGCAAGCTAAGAATAAGAGACCGTAGATATTTCTCTTTCTATCCACGTTTGTAGTTGAGTTAAGAGGTTCTGATTCGAAGAAAAGCAGAAATAATGCCAGAATAGCCATTGCTATGAATTGTGTTATGATCAAAACAAACAGTCCTGCGAAAACTAAAAGCCTTTTTAATAAAAGCCTATTCCCTACCACAGAATTCATTACATGGCCACCATCTAATTGGGCTATAGGAGTCATGTTCAAGAAGGTAATCAATAGACCTAGTAATGCTGCGAAAGTTAATGGATGCAGAAAAATAGTGGAACCTTGAGGAAATGAAATCGAAAACAACAAATATGCTAGTAAAGGTAAGGGGAAATATTCCCTTGATTGTTGAGGAATCACTTTGGCCTCTGAAAATTGAATGCCGATTAGGAGAAATATGACGGAAGGTAATAAACCTAATAAAGGACCGCTTATACCTACGTCGAAAGCTTGAAACCTATCAACGAAAGGTTCCTTAAGTCTAATTATAGCTCCAAACGTACCATAAGGAAAGCCTGGTATGAAGAAAGGTAATGATACCCTTAAATCTTGCATTTTAGCTACTACGTAATGACCTAATTCATGAAGGCCTAATATAAGTAGTACCGCAAGAGTATAGATCGCTGAATTAAGACCGTTATTGAAGAGGAAAAAATAACCTGAGAGGAAAAGCGAGAAGCAAGTAGCTATAAACAAAATTATGGGAATTAGATTGGAATCTTTTTGCATTTTGAAATACTTAAAGATCTCGTAGGAATAACTATCAGCAAGCATTGAAAATTTCCTAGCCCTTACAAGATAACCTATACTTTCGAGTTCTTTTTTCAAACTTCTGAACTTCCTATAATCAACGTATTTGTTAGACGTGTGAACTATAATTTTGGAGGGTTCTTTCTCTATCATGAGAATCTCATCATACTTTCTTAAAATTTCTATCACGTGCTTAAGCTCAGATTCTTCTATCATTATTAACGTTTATAATAAATTCAACACATGTATAAATTTGAAGTGGAAAAAGAAAGGATATATGTAAGAAAAGCTACGCTAAAAGATATACCCGCTGTTATTGAAATAAACAGAAAATGCCTGCCTGAGAACTATTCCGTAGATTATTTTTACTACCATCTAAACGAATATCCTGAGTTATTTTTTGTAGGAGTGGTGGAGAAAGATTTGAAAGTAGAAATAGCTGGTTACAGTATGAGTAGAATAGAGTACGGCTTCTCGAATTTTAGTTTCTCTTTAGTTAAGAAAGGGCATTTAATCTCGATAGCTGTGCTTGAAGAATTCAGAAGGAAAGGAATAGCAAGTGCACTTCTGAAAGAAACTATAGAAAATCTGAGGAGGAAGAAGGTAGATGAATTATACTTAGAAGTAAGAATTACAAACGAACCTGCTATAAATCTCTATAAGAAATTCAACTTCGTAGTTACAAACAAAATACCTAACTACTATAGTGATGGGGAAGACGCATATGTAATGGCTGTTAAACTAAAATCTTAGAAAGAAGTTCTGTAACTATAGCTAATAACACAGCCCCGATTACAAACCTTCTTCCTCTATGAGGTTGAAGTCCAGATAACCATAGTATTGAACCTACTACAGCTACAATTATGTAAAGAAATCGTGAAAAGAACAAAAGAAATGTTATAATTCTTTTTAATAAATAATTGCCGAAGTCTTCTATGGCTGTCATACCTTTGTCAAAAATGTTTTTAAGCCATTGAAAAGGATCTAAAGTGTTATTAGTTTCAGGAATAATCGCTAAAGGTTTTAAAACTAAGATCGCTAACACGAATAACAAAGCCGTATAGACCTTATACATCAAACAAGGTTTTTATTACGGCTATTTAATCACCTCAGAAGATAATTTTTAGGAAAAATCAATTATTTATGATTTGCTTAAATAATTTATAAGAGAAGCTAAAAATGAAATTGTAGTTAAAGAAAATAAAAGATAAATAAGATCTAATGGTATGTACAAAAAATTTAAGAAAAATAAAATCATTAGAATAATAAAGATTATAAAAGGTATAGAAGTTATAAATACCGTTATTTTCTTGATCTTCTTTTCATTCGATTCCATACTACTTTATTCGCGGAAAAAGTTTAAATAATTAACCCAGCCAAATATCTATAATGAATATGGCAGTCCAAACTTCTGCTCAACCTGTGCCTTTCTTGATATTAAAGGAAGGTACCAAGAGAACAATAGGCAAAGAAGCTTACGATGTAAACATTGCAGCAGCTAAGGTATTGGCAGAAATTCTAAAGACTTCCCTAGGACCTAGAGGGTTGGACAAGATGATGGTGGACAGTCTAGGAGACGTCACGATAACCGGTGATGGTGCGACAATACTGAAAGAGATGGAAATAAATCATCCTGCTGCTAAAATGCTAGTGGAAGCAGCAAAAGCACAGGATTTAGAAGTAGGAGATGGCACTACAACCGTAGTAGTATTAGCAGGTGAACTTTTGAAGAGAGCTGAAGAATTATTGCTTCAAAACATTCATCCTACAGTAATTATGGAAGGTTTCAGAAAGGCATTAGAATACGTAATTAAAGAAAGCGATAAGTTTGCTATAAAGTTAGAACCAGAAGACAAAGAGACGCTAAAGAAAGTGGTTATGACTTCGATGTATAGCAAAGCGGTGAGTGAGTACAGAGAAAAGCTTGCAGAGATTGTAATAGAAGCTTGTTTACAAGTGGCTGAAAAAGTTAATGGTGAAACTAGAATAAACCCTGATTACATAAAACTAGAAAAGAGGAAAGGAAAATCTCTCGATGAAACCGCATTGATACAGGGACTAGTAATAGATAAAGAAGTAGTTCATCCAGGGATGCCTAAACTAGTTAAAGGAGCTAAGATCGCAATAATAAATTCTCCTTTAGAAATAGAGAAACCTGAGATCTCTTCTAAAATAAGCATCACTTCACCTGAACAAATGAAGAGCTTCCTTGATGAAGAAACAAAGATATTGGCTAAAATGGTAGATAAACTGGCCTCTGTAGGAGCTAACGTGGTTATATGCCAGAAAGGTATAGATGATACTGCTCAGTTCCTACTTAAGAAAAAGAACATCTTAGCTGTAAGAAGGGTTAAGGAAAGCGATGTGGAAAAAATCGCACGAGCGACAGGTGCTAGAATAATCACTGATATAGAGGATATAAAGCCAGAAGACCTAGGCTATGCCGACTTGGTTGAAGAAAGGAAAATAGGCGAGGAGAAAATGCTCTTCATAGAAGGTTGTAAGAATCCAAAAGCTGTAACCATATTGATAAGAGGAGGCTCTGAGTTGATAGTTGATGAAGCAGAGAGAACTTTAAAAGACGCAATATATGCATGCAAAAATGCACTCGAAAAAATGAAACTATTCGCAGGAGGAGGAGCGATAGAAATTGCTCTTGCACTTAAAGTTAGAGATTTTGCTAAGAGTTTACCTAGCAAAGAACAACTTGCAGCTTTGAAATTCGCTGAAACATTGGAGGTTATACCTTCAATATTGGCTGAAACAGCAGGCATGGACCCGATAGACACACTAGTAAAATTGAGATCAATGCATGCAGCAGGCAATACCACATTCGGCGTAAATGTGTTAGAAGCAAACGTAGATGATATGTTTAAGAAAGGCATCCTCGATCCTGCTAACGTTAAGCTCCAGGCGATCAGAGCAGCCGTAGAAGCAGCTGTGATGATTTTGAGAATAGATGATATAATTTCAGCAGCTCCTACAAAACCAGAAAAACGTGAAGAAAAAGGTAAGGAAGGAGAAGAAATCTGAAGATAAAATTAACCTTCAACTACCACCTTTCTTGTTAGACTTGTCTCCCGAAGAAATAAGATATGAAAAAGCAAGAATAATAGGTATTAGAGCACAACAGCTGCTTGAAGGAGCAGAACCGTTGATAGAGGTACCAAAAGGAATAACAGATCCGATACAAATAGCGAAGCTTGAATTCGAAGCGAAAAAGTTACCCTTTTTGATAAAAAGAGGATCAGATATAGGTTTAGAAAAATTAGAGGATACTTCTAGCTAACTTTTTTAAAAGAAATCTCTTTATTATCTGAAAATCTAACTGTAATTTCTTCGCCTATATCAGGCTTATTTTCCAACTTCTCCCACTCTTCTTCTCTTAGGATAAGAATTAGTCTAGGTAACATAGATGACTGAGGTAGTATGCTGCGCATTACTTGTTGAAATAGAGGCATTAAACTTTGAATGCTTAAATCAGTAGAACTTGCAATGGCGGGAGGAGAACCTTTTTCTTGAGAAAATTCAAGTCTTACGTACCATTCATTGTTCTCTTTGAACATAGTTTTGGATACCAGAAGCGCCTTGAATATGACTTCCATGCTAAGACTAATATTCTGCAATCTCCCTTAAATCTTATGCAGAAAATCTCAGAAAAAGTTAAGCTATTTCTAGAAAATCCAAATGCGATAAGAGAAATAATGAACCTAATGGAAGAGTATTCTAAGATCAAAACTGAAAAGGAAATAATCTATTTGGCAGGTGGGTGGCCTCAAGATCCACCACCTACTTTCCTCAAAGAAGCAATAGAGGAAATTTTGAAAGATGAGGCAAAGTTTCAGAGAGTTACTCAGTATGGTCCTACAAGAGGACTTACAGAAACCATTAATTCAATTATTCAATACGAAAAAGAGATTTTTGGAAGAGATGTGGAGAACAAAAACATAACGATAGGTGATGGAAGTACGGAATTAACCTCTTCGTTGATGGAAATCCTTGCTCATGAAAATGTCGAAATCATTCTTTCTAGACCGCATTACTTAAACTATTATAGGCAAATTCTGTTAACAAGCAACCTTAAAGTAAAAATCAAATATTGGAATTTGCTAAAAGAAGAAACAAAATATGGACCAGATTTAGAGGAATTGAAGGAGATCATCAGCGATAAAACTTCTGCTATAATACTTACTTCTCCTGGAAATCCAGACGGACAAGTTATTGACGATAGGTTATTTCGTGGAATATCAGAGATAGCTAAAGATAAAGGAATTTATGTGATAGTAGATTTGGCTTATAGGGGATTTTGTTATGTAAATAATCCGTATTACTTCAGCAAGGATATCGATGAACATGAGATTTTCATCTGTACTTTCTCTAAAGAATTAAGAATACCCGGTATGAGAATGGCTTACATTTTAGCTGATAGGAAAATAACTAAATATTTAGAAGTTATAAGGCAAACTTCAACCTTATGTCCTAATAATTTCTCTCAAAAAATCATCGCTGAGTTGATAATCAAGGAAGGAAATTTGAAGAAAATAAAAGAATTTATCGAGAAGGGGAAAGAAGTCTACGAAAAAACCGCTAAGATTTGCTATAGAGCATTAAGAGAAGAGATTCCTGAGTTTGATGTGTTAGAACCAAAAGGTGCATTCTATTTATTTTTCAATCACAAAAAGGTGATGAACGATTCTAGGAAATTCTGTTACGAGTTACTTGATAAGCAGCAAGTAGCTTTAGCGCCAGGAGTGGACTTCGGTCTTGAAGGTTGGACTAGACTATCTTTCGCACCTGTTGTGCTAAATAATGAAATAATATTTGAAGGAATAAAACGAATAAAGGAAACCTTAGGGAGCTTTGCTAAATTTCAACAGTAAACATTTATAAAGAACTCTTAACTTAATTTTCATTAGCAAGTGGTGAGCATGTCCGAAGGAACAAAATCTGAAGACATACCTGTTATTTCTGCCGAACAACAAGCAAGACG
>JBEPYP010000039.1:0-7643 GCA_041641355.1 Thermoproteota archaeon
GCTATTTCAGACATAACCTATGCTCTACGCACTGACTATAAGAAAGGAGAACCGAATAGATTCTACTTGAAGGCAGCATTCTTACTTAGCCCATTACCTATATTCTTAATAAGTAGACTCGAACAACGCGGTTTTAGTATACCGGAATATATATTCAAATGGTATCAATCCGTGATCTCGATAATGTAAAAAGAACGTATTGATTCGTTGAAGAAATTTTTAGAACATAGATTTTTAGTATCATTGATTGAAGCACCACTAGAATCCAAAGAAAACATTTCTGAAAGATGAATAAACATGGTTTAACGCATCGCAAAGAAGTGTTTTAATAAACAACTGAATGAATGTCAAAAAAGAATGTTCACATAGATGACTTTCCCGCCTTAAAGTGAGATTTTTATGTCTATGATTTACATTTTATGGTAGAGAAGGTAACCATTAAAGATTCGCTAAACCAGAGTTTCTCTAGTTTTCTTAGATAGTGCTTATTCTGAAACTTTTATAGGTTCTCTTTTAAGCTCATAAATTTCTTTCAACCAAGGTAAAATATCCCTACCTAGCATGTTTAAGAAAGCTCTTTCGTTAGGGCTTGAGGAATGAAAGAAAATCACATCTACGTTTAATTTTAAGAAGAAATCTAAGCTCTTTACTATTTGTTCAGGGTCTGTAGCTATAAGCCAAGTCTGCTTTAATTTTTCTATCTCTTTTTCAGTAACGCTATCCTCAAGCTCTCTAGGATCGGATATGTTTTCCCTCTTTTTTCTATCTATAGCGGTTGGAGCCCAAAACAAAGCTGATCTTAAAGCTTCATCATAATCTACACTATAAGAGATCTTGAATTCCACTAATTTCTTCAATTTTTTAGGATCCCTTCCAGCCTTCTTTGCTTCTTTTTCCATAGCAGCTATTATCTCATCGAATTTCTCTAAACCTCTCGGGTTTAATAGAATCCCTTCACCATACTTTCCAGCGATCTTTGCTGCTTCTTTAGTTGCAGTAGCTATATAAATAGGTATTTTGCTTTTGGGTTTGGTGTACAATTTAGCTTTGTATAATTTATAATAATTACCGTAATACGTCACAAAATCTTTAGTCCATAAAAGATGTATTATCTCAACTGCTTCTTCTAGTCTTCCTACCTTCTCTTCAACAGTAGAGGGCCATTTAAACCCTAGAGGAGTTTCATTCATGGAATGCCCCACTCCTAAAGTTAAGAATATTCTCCCTGGATACAAATACCCTAAAGTGGCGAATGCTTGTGCTACTATTGCAGGATGATACCTAAACAAGGGAGTTGTCACCGTGGTTCCAACTTCTACGTTCTTTGTCTTTTCAGCTATGAGATTGACTAATATCCATGGAAATCCTGATTGTCCACTTTTATCACTCCATGGGTGAAAATGGTCGCTTACGCTTATTAAATCAAAACCTACAACCTCTGCGATCTTAGCATAGTCTATCAATGACTTTGGATCATGTTGCTCTTGACCACACCAATATCCTAATCTGAGCACAACGATAATTTAAAATAAAAAGTATAAATTTTATTTAAAAAGCTCTCTGTAGATTTCAGCTACCCGCTTGGCAAATTGGTATCTTTTATCAACGAATTCCCAATTTATGTTTTGGAAGAAGGCATCTATATAGGCCTTCCTGTTTGTACCGTAATCTATGAAATACGCATGTTCAAAGACATCTAGAACTAAAATAGCGATCGTATCTTGAACATGTCCTATGTTTTGCAGATCTACTAGGAAATTGAAGAGTTTATTGGAAGATAGTTCAAGAGCCAATACAGCCCATCCTCTAGCAGACATCGCAGTAGCTATGAAGTCTTCCTTCCAAGCCTCAAAGGAACCGAAGTCTTCCTTTATCTTCTCCAAAATTTCGCCTTTAGGATTACCATCCCCTCCTAATATCGTGGGAAAGAATAATTCATGGAGAACTTTACCGTTAGCGTTGAACGTTTCCTGTCTTTTGAGTTCACCGAATTCGCTATATGTAGCGGCTGCTTTACTTCGATCTGCACTCTTGAGCTTTTCTAATATTTCGTTCCATTTATTTACATAACCTTGATATAGCTTGTAATGTTCTTGATTGGTCTTTACAGAAATCCCCTTTACTTCTTTTTCGATTGGAAATTGCTTGAGAGAGAATTTGTGTTCAAATGGCATATGAAGAATTAATAAACAGGCTATATAAAAACATTGAATGATGAGCAAATTCGTTTTGCTTTCGCACAAACTAGATGTAAATACACCTAGTTACATGGCTTCTTCAAAGATCGTAATTAAAGAAGTGAAACAAATTAAGAAAGGAGATTCAAGCAACACCTTTAAGATAGAGATGGACAACCATATAGGAACCCATGCAGATTGTCAAAAACATTTCATCGATGAAGGTAAAGGGGTTGCTGAATATGATATTGAGGATTTCATTTTCCATAAAGTTAAAATAATCGAGCTATCTAAAGCTGGAGGAGAATTGATTACTAAGAAAGATTTGGAAAAATTTGAAGGAGAAATTAAAGAATGTGACTTTTTAATAATCAAAACGGGATTTCAAGAATTTAGAGAAAAAGATGTTAGAATATATCAGTTCGAAGGTCCAGGGTTCAGCTCTGAAGCTGCTGAATATCTAGCCAAATTCAAAAATCTTCGAGGAATAGGTTTAGATTCCATATCTTTATCTTCTCCATTGTATAGAGAAGAAGGAAGGAAAGCTCATAGAATTCTTTTGTCTAAAAATAAATTCATAATAGTAGAAGACATGGATTTGAGAATGTTACCTAAAGAAATAAAAAGACTTTTCGTGATACCCTTGTTCATCAAAGAGATAGATAGTTCTCCTTGTACAGTCTTTGCAGAAATAAGCTAAGCAAAAAATACATCGCCGCTAAATAAGATTTCGTTAATCATTTGAACCCCTCTACCCAAACAAAAGAGATTTCAGGATTAATTTGTTTCCACAGCAATCCATAGGAGGTAACCTGTTATATACACATATCTCCCATCCTTAATAGCTGTCACTTCTGCATAATGTAATTTACCATTCTTAGGCAATTCATAAATTAGTCAATCTACATAATTCAAGATCTTTCCTGAGGAATAAAATAGAATTTATCTCTGCTTTTAATTCAGATACTTTACTTTAACTATGCTAAAAGAAGATATGGCTTTTCTAGATACTTCATCACTTCATTCAAAAATTGAGCTGCCTGTGCGCCATCGATGACCCTATGATCAAACGTTAGAGATAACGTTAGTATATCTCTTATCTCTATTCTGTTCTCTACAACCCAAGGTTTCTTCTTTATCCTCCCAACACCCAATATGGCCACATCTGGAGGATTCAATACAGGAGTAGCGAATAGACCTCCGATGGGACCTATATTAGTTATTGAAAAAGTACTGCCCTTGACTTCTTCAAGCTTGAGCTTTCCAGTTCTAGCCTTTTCGCTGAGTTCTTCTATTTCTTTAGCTATCTCGAACAATCCCTTCTTATCAACTTCTTTTAGAACGGGAACTATTAACCCTTCTTCTGTAGCTACGGCTACGCCTATATTATAATACTTCTTTATCACTAGCTCATTTTTTTCCTCATCAACTGAGGCATTGAATACTGGATAAGTTTTCAAAGCTTTTATTACAGCTTTTACTATGAAAGGAAGATAAGTTAACTTTATGTTTTTCTTTTCTGCTTCTTGCTTTAATTCTTCTCTAACCTTTACTAGTTCCGTGACATCACATTCATCCATGGTCGTTACCATTACAGCAGTATTACGAACTCTGACTAAGTTCTCAGCTATCATTCTTCTTATTCCCGCTATGTGAACCCTTTCTTCCAAGGCTTCTCTTAACTCAGGCTTGACTTCTACTCTTAGCTCAGGTTTAACCTCTAATTTTTCCTTCATTTTCTCGGCGAATTTGCGAACATCTTCTTCCAATATCCTTCCTCCAGGTCCTGTACCTTTTACTAACCTCAAATCCACACCGAGTTCTCTCGCGAGCTTTCTAACTCGAGGAGTTGCTAATATTTCAGCGGCCTCTTCTCGAACTACTTCTTCACGTTTTTCGATTTTGATTTCTTCTTTAGTTGCATAAGGAACTTCCTCGGTTTCTATTATCGCTATAGGCTTTCCAACTCTTACAACTTCGTTTTCTTTAGCCAATATTTTTATTAACTTCCCTGAATAAGGTGAGGGAATTTCCACCTTCACTTTTACAGTCAAAACCTCTACGATAGGTTGAAATTGCTTTATCTCATCACCTTCCTTGACTAGCCATTTGACTATTTCTCCTTCGCTAACTCCTTCACCTATATCTGGTAGTATTACTTCTCTTTGCATATCAGAAATTAGCTAAGTTAATTATAGCTCTTTTAATCCTTTTGACAGTAGGAAGATAGTAATGCTCATGAACCAAAGGAAATGGAGTGTCTTGCCCACATACTCTAATTATAGGTGCTTCAAGATAAAGAAGAGCTTTTTCAGCGATCCTAGCTGCGATCTCTGCACCAACGCCAAAGGATTTAGGCGCCTCATGAACTATTACTACTCTACCCGTTTTCTTAACAGATCTCAATATCCCTTCGATATCAAAGGGCATTATCGTCCTTAGATCTAGGACTTCTACGCTGATTTTTTCCTTACTAGCTTCTTCAGCAGCTTCTAAGGCTCTATGAAGCATAGCACCATAACTTATCACTGTAACATCATCGCCTTCTCTAACCACACTTAACTTCCCTATCTCAACAGTATATTCGCCCTCAGGAACTTCTTGCTTAACCGTCCTGTATATGCTCTTAGGTTCCATGAATATCACAGGATCCTCTTGTTTTAGTGCAGAGATCAAAAGGCCTTTAGCGTCATAAGGAAAGGCTGGGACTATGACTTTAAGACCAGCAGTGTGCGCATAATAAGCTTCAGGACTTTGAGAATGATACATCCCTCCTCTAATTCCTCCTGCAACAGGTCCCCTGATTATAACAGGCGCTTTAAACTGGCCACCGGATCTGTACCTAAGCTTAGCTATTTGTGATACTATTTGATCGAAACCACCGAAAGCGAAATCGAAGAATTGAACTTCTGCTACAGGTTTAAGTCCGTATATGGCCATTCCACAAGCTACTCCGAATATCGCCGCTTCAGATAAAGGAGTATCTATGACCCTTTCAGGACCGAATTCTTCAAAGAGACCTTCTGTAACTAAGAAAACGCCACCTCTCCTACCAACATCTTCTCCTAGCACTACGATCCTATCATCGATCCTCATTTGTTCCCTTAACGCGTTGTTTATTGCGCTAGCTAACGTGTGTATCGGCATCTTATCTATGATCTTCTTCGTATTCGCTTACGACTTCTTCCATCTGCTCCTTTAAGTTCCAAGGCATCTCTGAATATACATCTTCGAACATAACTGTTATTGGTGGACTAGGGACGGTTAATGCTTGTTTAACTTCTTCTTCAACCTCCTTCTCTATTTCTTTAACCATTTGCTCATGTTCCTTTTCCTTCAATATCCCACGAGCTATCAAGAAATTCTTAAATCTCTTCAAGGGATCCTTTTTCTTCCAATTTTCTACTTCTTCATCATTTCTATACCTCTTAGGATCATCAGCAGTCGTATGAGAACCTATCCTATAAGTTACACACTCAACTAGAACTGGTTCATAATTCATAGCGCTTTCTCTAGCATTCCTAATCACATCGTAAACTGCCAATACATCATTACCGTCTACACGTACCCCTTTTATTCCATAGGCTATGGCTTTTATACTCAGAGTCTCAGTGGCGGTTTGCCTTTTAACCGGAAGAGAAATCGCATACTGATTGTTTTGGATGATGTAAACTATAGGTAATTTGAAAACGCCTGCCCAGTTGACGCTTTCATGAAAATCACCTTTAGAAGTCCCTCCATCGCCTACAAAAGCAAATACTACCAACTTATCTTTCTTTATCTTAGCAGCATGGGCAAAACCTGTAGCCGCAGCGAGATGAACGCTTACAGGTGTTGTAGTAGGTATCATCTTATATTTTAACCCACCATATATAGCAAATTCGTGACCCTTTAAGGGATCACGAGCATCGGCTAACCACCTATCCAAAATTTCTCTAATGGTAAACCCACGAGCAATCAACAAACCAAGCTCACGATAAGCGGGAAAGAACCAGTCGTCATTTCCAGCAGCACGCCCAACACCTACTCCAATGGCTTCTTGGCCTTCATTGGGAGCATGTATTGCTACTTTTCCCATTCTTTGAAGGCGCATTAACCACCCATCTAATATCCTAGTCAATAGCATCTCTCTATACATCTTGAGCATTTCTTCACCGCTTAAGGAAATCCGACTTATCAAATGTTTATTCTCAATGCCTTCTTCGTCCAAAATTTGATACAGCTCGCTCATATGCTTTAATTTCTTGACATATTATTAAATATTGATTGAACGAAAAATTCCCCAGCTTTATATGAACTCCTGACCAAAGGACCGCTAGCGACATATTTGAAACCCAATTCTTCGCCTATTTTCTTCAATCTTTCAAACTTCTCTAAGCTAACGTACTCTATTACCGGTAAATGTTTCCTAGAAGGTCTTAAGTATTGACCCAAGGTAAGGAAATCCACATCTATCTTTCTCAAGTCTTTCATCGTCTCTATTATTTCTTCTTCAGTTTCTCCAAAACCTAGAATAAGCGAAGATTTCGTGAATATCTTAGGATTGATTTCTTTTAGTTTTTTCAATACAAAAAGACTTTGATCGTATCCCGCTCTAGGATCCCTCACTATGCTCTGAAGTCTTCTAACAGTTTCTATGTTATGGGCTATAACTTCTGCACCGCTTAATGCTACTTTCTTTATAGCTTCTACGTTGCCTCTGAAATCAGGTATCAAGAGTTCTACAATTATCTTAGAATTAATTTCCTTGATTTTCTTAACAGTTGAGGCGAAGATCGAAGCGCCTCCGTCTGATAAGTCATCTCTGTCTACTGATGTTATTACTATATAGTTAAGGTTTAGCATAGAAACCGCTTTGGCTATCCTATCAGGTTCATTCAAGTCAACTATACCTTTAGGATTTCCATGATTTACGTTACAAAATCTACATGCTCTTGTACAAGTATCACCTAATATCATGAAAGTAGCTGTGCCTGAACCCCAACATTCAGCTAAATTTGGACATAGAGCTTCCTCACATACTGTGTGAAGATTTAACTCCGAACATAGCTTGCTTATCTTCAAGAAGTTTTCTCCAGATGGGATCTTAGACCTTATCCATTCAGGTTTCTTTTCGAACTTATTTCTTCTTTCTAGAAATACGTTAAAACTCACGTGTCTAATATTAATTATAAAGATATATAAACGGAAAAAAATACTGATTTATGCATAAAGTAATAGTATTATACCCTAAACCTAAGGACACAAAGGAATTCGATGAGCATTATGAGAAAATCCATGTCCCCTTAGCAAAGAAGATTCCTAAATTAAAGGACTTCAAAGTAAGCAAAATCTACGCCTCTCCTATCGGAAACTTAGACTACTACTTGATGGCTGAATTGTATTTTGAGAGCAAGGAAGATTTAGAAAATGCCATGAACTCTAGTGAAATGAGAGAAGCTGCTAGAGATGCGATGAAGATATCTG
>JBEPYP010000040.1:0-7583 GCA_041641355.1 Thermoproteota archaeon
CTTTCCCACGTATTAGTGATGGAGCAAATACCTGGTTTTCTAGGTAGCCATGAAGTAGCCCCGCTTTCTTAACTAAGTCGACGATTTCCTTTGCTTCAGAAAGATTTCTAGCTAATGGTTTCTCGTACGCTACAGCTTTAACACTTGTCTTACCTTGTGAAACCTCTTCTACTATTGTCTTGGTTACGTCAACTCTAGCGTAATTAGGTGCTAGAATCCATAGAGCATCCAGCTCTTCGCTGTTTAACATCTTTCTTAAATCTGTGTAAACCCTTGGTTCAGGATATCCGAGTTCACTAGCTAATATTACTAAATCCTTTCTCCCTGTTGGCGAATATACAGATGTAACTCTAGCATTAGGTATACTTGTAAATGCTTTTAAGTGAAACTTCGAGACGAACCCGCTTCCCACAAAACCTACTTTGAGCATGAGACCAGCTCGTAGTGGTTATTTAGGGAAAGACTGGGTTGAATCTTTATTTCTTATACTCTTTTACAACATTCCATTGTTCTTCAGCTATTTTATCTGAAGCCACTTCAGGACTGATCTCTCCAGCTACAGCCATGTTCCAATACTTCTGTTGTATTTCAAGCATTCTTCCATAATAGGGTATATTCCAGAAATCTTTAGCATATGGTAGTGCTTCAACGAAAGCTCTAGCCCATGGTTTCGCGTTGAGGAATTCTGGGCTTTGAGCTACCGATTTTCTAGCAGTAAAGCCCACTTTTAAAGAATAGTCCTTGTAAGCTACTGTATAGAACCATTTTATAAAGAGTTTTGCCTCTTCCTTGTATTTAGAATATGAGGATATAACCATTGGCTGACCGCCTAGAGTTGTATATCTAGTTCCCATGTGATGCGGTTGAATAGCTACATCGATTTTATCGTGAACAAGAGAAGTTTTAGGATCGAACAATGCTGGAGCCATGCTAGGCCATAGTACTGTCATAGCTGCTCTTCCTTGAGCAAAAGTCGTTATCACCTTATCATAGTCATACGTTGCTGGCGATGGAGGCATGTATGGTGTCAGACTTACAAGGAATTCTAAGGCCTCTTTTGCTTTATTACTATTTATATATCCTCTTGGATCATTAGTGCTCGGATCCCATAGTTCTGCTCCAAAACTCCAGAATATGTTTAAGAAACTACAAGATATGAAATCGTAATCCCTAGACAATACAAGAGTTATTCCATAGAAGTCTTCTTTGAGGACCTGGCCGGCTAATGTTTCACCAGCCTTTCGGGTGAAGAACTCTGCAATATCTCTCAGTTGGACCCAATCAAGTCTCTTGAAATCCTCCAAAGTTGATGGTAAATCATACCCATACCTAGCTTTGAAGTTTGCTCGTTCAACGGGATGAGTAAATAAATCTTTTCTATAGTAGAGCAACATCGTCACGTCAGCATATCCAGGCACTCCGACATATCTATTACTTCCCTGTGGATATGTGGTATAGAATTTAATCAAGTTCTCATAGGTGTCTTCTAATACAACTTGTTTAAGTTCTAGGTCTCCATTAATGAAATCCGTTAATTCTATGATATGTCCTCCTTCGAACAGCTCACCTAACCATTGACTATCTGAAAATATTATATCTACTTCCGAGCTTTTAGCTGTAACTATACTAATTACTCTCGCATAATAGGTACCCCAAGGTGTGAAATCGAATTTAACACTTACCTTATATCCTAACTTCTCTTCAGCATACTTTGTGAACCCACTTGAAATCTCCTGTAATATTTTGCCTGGTTCCCACTCAGGACTCAAGATGACAAGAGTAACTTCTTTAGGTGGTTGAGGCCACAGGAAGTAAGTAGCCACTATTATAATAATAATTACAACAGCTAGTGCGATTAAAAGAGTGCTTTTTTTTACATATTTCACATATGTCACCCTCTCTTTATTTTTATTTGAAATATATAAATTTTTCCGGTCTGAGTATACCCTACATTTATATTATTTATTAAGATTATATTATCAATATTAAGAGTAATGCTAGAAACTCAGAGGGGTATAACCATGGCGAGGCTTAGGCGAAGCAGTTTTACAAATCCTTGGTACATGGTCTTACCAACCTTCCTAGTTCTCTTAATTTTCAATATATTCCCATTAATATGGAGCCTTGGGATATCGTTTCATAGGTTTTCATTAATCATTAGAGAGAGTCCGAGATTCGTCGGTGGATACAACTACTTGTCGTTGATGATAAGTAGTGAGGCTTGGGATCGCTTAATTAAGACAGGTACATTTATTGGATACAGTATGTTGTTTCAATTCGGCTTAGGGATGATATTTGCATTGTTATTATTTGATGAGTTTAGGGGGAAGAAGCTAATTATAACGCTTTTAACAGTGCCATTAATGATAGCCCCAATAGCTTCAGCTCTATTCTTCAGATACTTGTTTGATGAAACCTTCGGCCCTGTAAACAGCTTTCTATACAGTTTTACCGGAGTGAGACCTTTATGGTTTAGTAACGAAATAAGCCCTCTTGGTATTCCATACTCTCTGTTATCTGTTATCTTCGTAGAAACATGGATATGGACCCCTTTCGTGTTATTTCTATTGATAGCAGGTTTAAGCGCCATACCACAAGATCTCATAGAACAAATGAAAGTGGATGCATTAAAGTTCAGGTATAGGTTCAGGTATGTTATCTTGCCGTATATCAAACCAATGCTTGCACTAGCACTTATCTTCAGGTTCATGGATTCTTTGAAGACCTTTGACACCGTATATGTGTTGACGGCAGGCGGACCAGGCACAACTACAGAGCTTATATCTGTATATATATATAAGCTTGCTTTTGAAAGATGGGATTTCGGCTCAGCTACTGCAATGAGCTACATGATTCTAATAATAGTGATCTTCATGACTAACGTTTTCATGAGATATGTTTTTGAAGGGGTGAAGAAATGAACATGTTTAGAGCAGTATTCTTTTACAAAGTTAAAAGGATCTTAAAGTACATTTTATTGATCACATTAACTTTCATATGGTTGACCCCTGTATACGGGATGTTTTCAATAGCTTTTAGACCAAGGTCAGATATATACGGTAATTTCTTCATACCATCAGCTTTAACGCTAGAAAATTTCTATGAAGCACATGTCTATGGAGCTTTCTCAGCTATCATAAACTCTGTTATTCTCACAGTGTGTGGTACTGGCTTGGCTCTTATCTTAGCAGCCCTTTCTTCATATGCATTCTCAAGGTTTTCGTTGAAAGGTAAGAACTTACTGATGTTCTATATACTATCTACGCGGATGATGCCGCCAATAACCCTAGTTATACCGATATTTGTGATGTTCTATCAAATAGGCTTGAAAGGCACCTATACAGGGTTAATTCTAATATATACTATGATGGCTTTACCGCTAAGTGTTTGGATGATCAAGAGCTTTATTGACGACATACCCAAAGATATTGATCAAGCAGCAATACTCGATGGGCACTCTGTATGGTATATATTGTTTAAAATTATTCTCCCAATGATAGCGCCCGGCCTAGCTGCTTCAGCAGCTTTTGCAGCATTGACTATTTGGAACGAGTTCCTATTCGCACTACTTCTAAGCGGTATTGAGACAAAGCCTACCTCAGTGCTGTTAAGCAGTATTCGTGGTGAAAGAGGGTTTAACTGGGGGCGTGTAGCAGCTATAGAAGTGGTATATATTTTGCCAATTCTCATTCTCATGTTCTGGCTACAAAAGTATATACTACGTGGACTCACACTAGGTACTGTGAGGAGATAGTAAATGACCGAGGTCATCTTGGAAATCAAGAACCTATCTAAAAGTTATGAAGACAAGAAGGTACTAGACGATATATCGTTTAATATTAACAGAGGCGAGTTATTCGTAATCCTAGGCCCGCCTGGATCAGGTAAAACAACTTTATTGAAGATAATAGCTGGACTAGAGAAACCCGAGTCTGGTGATATTTTCATTAATGGCCAGAACATTAACGAGGTACCACCACAACAAAGACCTCTATCCATGATGTTTGAAACACTGGCCTTGTATACTAACATGACAGTTTACGAAAACATAGCTTCACCCCTAATCGCCAGGAAAGAACCATCTCATGTCATAGATAAGAAAGTAAAGGAAATAGCTGATCTCCTCAATATAGCACATATATTGAATCGCAGGGCAGATAAGCTAAGTGGGGGTGAAAGACAAAGAGTAGCCTTGGCTAGAACCCTGATCAAGGAATCACTCCTCTACTTACTTGATGAACCATTCAGCAACTTGGATGCTAAAATAAGATATGCTTTAAGAACAGAGTTTAAGAAAGTCAAGCGATTGCTAGGTCGAACAATAATCCTTGCTACAAGCGATCCTCATGACGCTTTAACATTAGCCGACGAAGTCCTAGTCCTAGTTAATGGAAAGATGTATCAAAAAGGTAGACCTAGTGATTTATATTGGAAACCCAAGACTTTATGGTTAATGAAATATATAACAGGCAATATATACAATGAGGTAAGATTGAGAAATTACGAGGGAAAGATAATTATAGAAGGTATAGACTCAGGATATGAAATTAGCAGTTCCTTGTCTGATATGATAAAAGAAACAAACTTAAAGAACTTAATTATTGCTACACACGTAGATTCGTGCATCATCTCCAAGGAAATCAATGCCTGTAACGGGATTAAGTTAAAAGCAACCTTCATAGGTTACGAGTACAGAGGTAGTGAATACATCCTATATGCTAAACAAGGCAACTATATATTTAAATCGTTGCTTCAAAAATCTACGCTAATAGACCTCAACCACAATGAAGAAGTAAGTGTATGTATAGATGGTGAAAATGCTCTATTCTTCGACGAAGAAGGATCATTGATAAGGTGATGTAAAATGGTTACATTAAAGCTCGTAGATATATCCAAGAGATTCGGATATGTTGAGGCATTAAAAAAAGTAAACTTAGATATAAGGAATGGAGAACTCTTTGCTATACTCGGTCCAAGTGGTTGTGGTAAAACTACTTTATTGAGGATAATAGCTGGCTTAGAAAAACCGACAACAGGGAAGGTATATTTTGATGATGAAGATTTAACCAACGTTCCAGCAGAATATCGGGATGTTGCAATGGTCTTTCAGTTTTATGCACTATATCCAACAACCGTCTACAATAATATAGCCTTACCGTTAAAATCAAGAAAATATCCTACGAACATTATCGATGAAAGAGTTAAGGAAATAGCTAAAAAGCTAGGAATCGAAGATAAAATTTACATGCATGTAGATAAACTCAACATATCTGATAAACAGAGAGTAGCATTAGCTCGAGCCATGGCCCGTGAACCAAAACTCTATCTTCTCGACGAGCCGCTCACAATATTAGACCCGGTAAGCAGGATTATAATGAGGTCTGAAATAAAGAGGATACAAAAAGAACTCAATCAAACCATAATATATGTAACACATGATCAGATAGAAGCATTAACATTAGCTGATAGAATAGCTGTCATGAACTTTGGAATCGTAGAACAGGTCGGCAGTCCCTCCGAAATATATAACAACCCAGCCAACGTTTACGTTGGCTGGTTTGTGGGAGAGCCAGGCATGAATTTCGTTGAAACCAAAGTTGATAATGAAGGATTAAGAGTCAATGACTTATTAATCTATAAATGTAAAAGTCTAGCTGAAAAACTGAGACGATCAGGCTACGAGAAAATATTAATAGGCTTCAGAACAGAAAACTTCACATTACTTAAAGAGACCGTAGATCCAGGTAGCAACATAGTAATGCGGTCAACAATTAACGTAATTGAATTCTTTGGCACACACTACATACTGTCCCTTGAGATTAAAGGACAAGATTTCAAAGTCAAACTTGACTTAAAAACATTTAGAAAACTAAATATAGATCAAGGTGAAGAGGTATATGCCATCATTAACCCCGCATACATCAATCTCTACGACCCAGATAAAAAGTCAAGAATAGTTATTGATGAGTAGCCGTGAGGCTGAGACTTAATAGAAGACTTATAGAAGAGATCGTGATCATTACTGGAATAATCGGATTAATACTAGTTTTCCAACCTTTTTCAGTAGAAGTATATATGCTAGGTTGGATACTGCTAATAACAACGACGCTACTATACGTAACTTTTACACTAGTACCTTCACACAGCTCTGGCCGGAGCCTCATCAAAAGATACATGACCAACCTATTAATAATAATGATAATCATTTTGATGTTTGTCCTCCTTTCAATACTCTTAACCCCACACTTAGTACGATAAACCCTACTTGTTCAAGGCATTGACATGATTGTCTTTATTTTCAAATACCTTTGTCAAAAATCCCAATGGGGTCACAATAAGCCTCTTCTTACCCTCAACCACTGTCTTATACCTATGAGATCTCATTCCATATAATCTTCTAGCAAAATGAGAGACTATTGTGACAATTCTTCAATCAACTCCTCCCTAGGCGGCTTCTGCTCTTCGTTTATCGCAATGATCTCCGCTCCATTGTTCTTAAAGAATGCCTCCAGGGTTTTGAACCCAAATCTCGTTAATCTGTATGGATAAGCTACAGACCTTGGAGACCTGCCTATCCATAACCATCCTGAGCAGTTTCTGAAAGTCCTTTCTCTTTTCGCTTAGCCCAGAATCTATGTCCCTGAGGATCTCTACATCCCATCCCCTCTCTTCGGCGTATCTTCTTATTACCTCAACCTGCCTCTCCAGGTCATCTCTATGGAAAAGGATTGCTAGTAATAACAAAAAAAGAATGAACAAAAACGTAGAGTCTTACCCTTCAGAGCTATAGGAAATCAGGTTTTAAACATATTAAACTACTTTTATTATCAACTCAAGGAACTTGATCAAAGCTTCTTTGGCTTCACTATGAGGAATGTTTTCAAGTGATTTATAAGCTAGATCTAGATGATGGTATAGTTTCTCTTTCAAGAAGGATTCTTTATTGCTCACGGACAACTTCTGTACGTATTCTTTTTTACTCCAGTCCCTTAAGTCATCGTAAATTTGATAGGAAATACCTAGATTCCTACCATATTCTGAAATCTTCTTAATGTATAATGGATTTTCGGTTGATAAAATAACCCCAGCAGTTGTAGAAAACTTGAATAAGAAAGCGGTTTTTCCTTCGATTATCCTTAGATATTCGTCCCAAGATATTTCTTCTTTATTCCTACTCTTAACTTCTAATAATTGACCCTCGCTCATATTAAAAACAGTATTTGAAACTAGCCGAGGTATCTCTGTATCAGCATATCTCATTGAAAGATCTAGTACTATACCCAAAACGAAATCAGCTATCAATATGGCTTGCTCCTCTCCGAATTTAACATGATAACTTTCTACACCTCTTCTGATTTTTTCTTTATCTATGATGTCATCATGGATTAAAGAAACCGTATGCAAAAGTTCCACCAAGACAGCGGCTGAATAAGGTTCTTTACGAGGTCTTTGGAAAAGTTCAGAAGAGAATAATAATAAAATAGGTCTTAATCTCTTACCGCCTTGAAGAGCGTAAATTAAGGAATCATAATAAGGAGAATCTTTATATCTATCGAGTTCCCTAGAAATAGCTTTTTCGACTA
>JBEPYP010000041.1:0-7537 GCA_041641355.1 Thermoproteota archaeon
TTATAATATCGATATCCAATCTTTGAGTTCTAACATCTACTAAGACTTGATCCATCATATAGCGCATAAGAGTAATCGCTTCTTGAGCATCCTCAACAGTAGCTTCTTCTCTTAGATTCATCCTAGCGTGTGCTTCAGTTAATCTTATTAAAGCTTCAAGCTGTCTAGGAGTTATAGCAACTGGACCTTCTTTGCTTAAATCCCTCATTCTTAAGTAAAAATTCTGAATTTCTTGTTGGGCTTCTTTAGAAAGCTTAGGGTGAATTTTCCTTCTAGCATATATTACGTATTTTTTGATCATTTCTTGACTTAATGGTGGCTTTATGATTTCGCCCCTTGTATGCATTGCTAAAACATGCTCTGCTAATTTAAAATCAGCTTCAGTACTAGGAATATCAATTAGAGGAAAGATGAGATCAAATCTGGAAAGCAAAGTTATAGGAAGTTCTATGTTCTCTACTATCGTTTTGTTCCTTTCAAACCTCCCTAACGAAGGATTAGCAGCTGCTAGAATAGCGCATCTTGCGTTTAAAGTTGCTACGATTCCAGCTTTAGCTATGCTTATTGTTTGTTGCTCCATCGCTTCATGCATTGCTACTCTATCTTCATTTCTCATTTTATCTACTTCATCTATAGCAGCTAAACCTTGATCTGCTAAAACCAGAGCTCCTGCTTCCAAGTAAAATTCTCCTGTTGTCTTATCCTTAACAACTGCTGCAGTTAATCCCGCAGCAGAAACTCCTTTTCCAGAGGTGTATAAACCTTTAGGAGAAACTTGAGCCATGTAACGTAAAAGTTGAGTTTTAGCCGTTCCGGGATCCCCTACTAACAGAATGTTTATGTCCCCTCTTACTTTAATTCCATCTGGCATCGTTTTAGTCACACCTCCAAATAGCTGTAAGGCTAAAGCTTTCTTTATATGCCTTAGTCCGAATATACTTGGAGCTATTGAGTCTACAATTTGCTCTCCTATATTGGGAACTTTCAGTTTAATTATTTCTTCTTCGTCTTGTTCAGTTAAGATTTCTTCTTCAAATCCTTTCTTATTAATCTTCAACCCTAAAGCATGAACATAACCGGAAAAAGCCAACTCTTGAGAAGGAAGTTTCTTTTCTTTAAATATGCCCGTTACAGTAACTTGATTCCCAGGATAAACCGTGTCCACAAGATCCCCTTCGAGATATACTTCCAAGGTTCTAGGTATCTGACCCGAAACTACCTCTTCCAATGGTTCTTGAATGACTATTCTTTGAGTGTCTAAGAAGCTCTTTTCAATCGGCTTGGAAAGTATCTTACTACAATTATCGCATTTTACGTTCAACTTAGCAGGAACTTGATCTACTTCATAAATTATTCCACAATCTTCACACTTGAATTTAGCTTTTATTAATTTATACCTAATAGTACTACATTTAGTCACCACTCCTCTTACTTCTATCAAAGAACCTATATGCTCAGCTCTTATTTCCCTAATCTTGAGCTTATAATCACCTTGGTAATCATCTATTCGAACGTATATTCTCTTCACTTTGTTAAGGAAATCATCGGAAATTTCTGACGAAACCAATTCCTTTAAAGCTTCTTCAATATAAACGAGTTGCTCTTCAGGATTTCTTACCAATGACTCAGCAAGTATATGATTAAAATTATATAGATGTGTATGGGAAATGCTAAAAGAATTACGATTCAAAATGACCATCTCATTAAGCTTATGCATATAAATAGGTTTATCTTGCTCAGAATATTCTTTGAAAAATCTCTTATATTCAGCTTTGTAGTCTTTTATTTCTTGTGCCATCTAAAAGTATTTATACTTATATTTCTTGTGCTACCTAAAAAAGTTATAGCAAGATCAAGCAAGATGAATTCGATAAATAAAAAGCATTCTCGATTTTAGTTTCGAGTTTATCATGCCCCACATAAAATTTCAATTTCTTAAGATTTGATTTCCAACTTTTCCACATACTAGCACAGCTATTTTCATTCTTACAAAAATCTAGCCTTAAAGCAATATCCAACGATAACAGAAAAGCCAATAACGCTCGTTAGATTTTCTTAAGAAAAGCGTTACGTAAAACATTATCTTCCCAAGATTTTATCAACTCTCTCAAATACATCAATAAGTGCCTTTCTTCTATCGTTAAAAGAGGAAGAACTTTTTTGTAATCCTCTACGAAGATTGCGATCCTTAAAATCTTTTCTAGTCTTTTTAAGCATATCTCTTCTATTAATCGCTTTATCTCCTTTGGGTCTTCTTTTATGATCTGTTTTTCAGCTAAATATATTAAATCCTTGGCTTGATGGTAGAAATCTTCTTCTAATTTTTTAATTTCCATTTTGCTCATTACTTCCTGGAAATGCTTTTTCTTTAATTCACTAGTAGTAATTATAGGAAAAGGATATTCTGTTATGCCTTCTTCTGCCAATATTCTCGCTAATGCCCTAGGTATCTCTATTTCTTGATTTTTGTAGAATGGCCCATAATTTGCTCCTAGAAAGCTGATCTGAGGATGATCTCTTAAAATCTTGACTCTAACCTTTAAAGATTCATAATGGAAATAACTCTCAAGTAAAAACTCTTCCATGTCGATTATTTTTATTTTTTAGATTAAAAAACATGAGAAAAAGCATGAAGATAGGTAAGCTTGAGACTGGCTATTTAAAGGAAAAAATATTGAAACATGTAGGGGCAAGTTCAAAGGATGTGTTATTAGGGCCTAAAATAGGTGCTGATGCAGCCTTGTTAAAAATTAACAACATAATATCTTTCCATTCAGACCCCATAACAGGAGCTAGGAGAAATATAGGCAAATTAGCCATAATCATAGCATCTAATGACATAGTAGCTTCAGGTGCAAAGCCAAAATTTGCTACACTATGCACATTCATTCCCTTAGATTACAAAATAGAAGAAGCAGAAGAGATACAAATTCAAGCAAGCGAGAAAGCTAAAGAGATGAACATAGCTATTGTAGGTGGGCACGTAGAAATAACGCCTTCTGTTAAGAATCCGATAGTTGTTACTTCAATGATAGGTGAAATGATAGGAAATTATCAACTCAGACTTGAGGAAATGGATAGAATGAGGAAGAAACCTTCTGACTATGTATTAATCCAAGTGAAGCCGATAGCCCTTGAAGCAACTGCTATAATAGCCAGCGACTACGAAGAAGAAATTTCTAAGAAATTCAAAAAAGAAGAAATCGATAAAGCTAAGGCGTTGATTGAAGAATTGTCTATATATAATGAAGGAATTTTGCTTTATGAAAAGGACTTAATAGTGCATGCTCACGACCCTACAGAAGGTGGTATATTGATGGGTTTAAAAGAAATCGCCGAATTCTTGAACATAGGTATAGAAGTTCATGAAGAAAAAATCATGATGCTAGAATTATCCAAAAGAATCTTAAAAGAATTTAGATTGGATCCTCTTAAATCTTTGAGCTCTGGTTGCATGTTATGCGTAGCTAAGAAAAACAAGGCTGAAGAAATTCTGGAGATCATGAAAGAAAAAGACATAGCTTGCTCTATTATAGGTAGACTCAAGAAGGAAGGAAGAATTTTAAAGTTAGCAGAAGGAGGCAGTATAAATTTGGATGAAATTGAAGAAAGCGAAGAATTATGGAAGTTATTTGGGCTTAATCTTTAATTCTATGTTAGAAGAAAGATTTTTCAGATAGGAAGAAAGTTCTTCATTTATTTCGTATTTTTTGAAAAATTTTTCTGCAAAATCCTCGTTCTTAAGCATTAATATAAGATACCAAAAGATTTCGCTCATCGCCTTTCTTTTTGAAATATGATTCTTCTTAGAAATTTTTTCTAGAAGCATTTCCTTCATCTCGTTTATTCTTTTTTGTCTAGAAAGAATCTTTAACACATCTGGAAACTGTAATTGTGAATAAGTAGGCTTAGTTGACTTAGAAAGCGCTACCCCTGCTGTAATTAGATCCGCGAAATAAAGGAGAAAACGCCAATATCTCTCCCTATTAGCTTTAGCCCTATAGATATCGGCTTTAGATAATCTATCATATGCCAAAGCCAAATCCTTTGGGTTTGTGTAAAATTTAAAGATATTCCCCTCTATCCATAGCATTAATGTATCTTGATCATAAGGAAACTCATCGAGTACGCTCTTAGCTGAGAAATAGCTACGCGCATATATGAGTTTCCTTATAGCTGAGAAAACATCTGTTTGTCTGTCCTTTGAAGAAATAATGTTCACCTCGCTAACTCCAACTTTACCCAGCATAGCAGCGAATTGTAAATCTAATATAGCACTTCTCATATCCCCTTCAGCTCTCTCAGCTATTATCTTTATAGCAGATTCTTCATAAACGACGTTCTCTTTTTTGCAAATCTCGATCAAATAACCTTCGATTAGTTTGGGAGAAAGTTTTTTCATTTCTATCATCAAGCATGCGTTCCTTATAGGATATAAGTTAGGTTTCCATCCATCGTTTGCTATGAAAACTATTGGAAACCTAGATTCGTTTATCAGCTCGACCAGTAAGGATATTATGTAGTTACTTCCAGCACCTTCAATACTATCTACTTCATCGATAGCTATCATCTTCAGTTTACCTACTAAACTTTGTTCTTTGCTCGTAGCGATAACTGTCTTTTTCACGACCTCTAAGCTATGTATATCACCGGCATTGAGTTCTATCAATTCAAGCCCGAATTGGTTAGAGGAGACTTCAACCAATAAGGTTTTTCCTATTCCAGGAGGACCGAATAATAAAACCGCTTTTTTAACAGGTACTTTACCTTTTAGCCAAACATTCAACCAATCTAAAAACTCTTTCTTAGCTTCCTCATTCCCTACTATTCCCTCAACACGCTTAGGCTTATGCTTAATCGTCCAAATTTCTCTAGCCTTAAGGCTCATTTAGAACATGTCTTGAAGATTAATTGAAATTTAGCCAAGAGAGAAATCAGCTGAATTTCTTCACTAGAACCCTCTAGAATCCTATATTCATATTCGCCCAAAATTTCTATTAAATTCAATTTACATTCGTCTGGTACGTTCAATTTTGGCAATTCTCTGTAGAGATGATAGATTATTTCTGTACCAGAAATACCATCGTTATATAACATTTTCAAGATCGCATTCCTAGCAGCTTCAAAATTCCCTTTCATTAAATTATCCAAGATACTTCTGACTTCTTTGGGTTTAACAGCCCCTGCGACCTTATAAACAACTTCAGGCGTGACTTCTCCGAATAGAGAAGAACTTTGAAGTAAGTTTATGGCTTTCCTCAAATCTCCACCACTTAGATCGTAGATGACTTCAAAAGCATCTTTTGATACTTTGACTTTTTCTTTCTCAGAAATATAAATTAGCCTCTTTATTACAGCTTCTTTATCTAAAGGAGAGAATCTCAAAACAACGCATCTAGATTGTATAGGTTCTATTATTTTGTTGCTATAATTACATGTAAGGATGAACCTTATGTTTTTAGCGTATATTTCCATTATCCTCCTTAATGCGGTTTGAGCTTCACTCGTCATAGCATCGCTTTCGTCAAGTATCACTACTTTGAAAGGAATATCTCCTAAAGGTAAGGTTTTAGCGAATCTCTCTCTTATTTTCTCCCTTATAGTATCTATTCCTCTCTCATCGCTAGCGTTTAACTCCAAAACGTTATTCCTCCACTCCTCTTTGTATAAATCATGAACAAAAGCAAGAGCGGCGGCGGTCTTACCTACGCCAGGGGGACCTGTGAATAAGAGATGAGGCATATTTCTCTCTTCTAAAAGTCTCTTCAAACTTCTAACGACATCTTCCTGATTTACCAATTCATCTAGAGTTTTAGGTCTATATTTCTCAATCCATAACAACTCTTCGCTCATACCTGCTTATAATTCCTCTTGTTTCGAAATAAACTTTCTAGGAACATTTGAGGTCAATTCTAGAAGCCTTTCAATAGAAGACAAAAGCTCAGAATTAGGATTAGCAACTATTATCCTTACTTTGCCATATCTTTTTTCTTTTACTAACCCTAAACTTTCGAGAAATTCAACATACTTTATTGCAGATTTGAAAAACGAATGGGATCTCCTCACTAAAGCGCTTATATTTATTTCTCTCTCCTTAACTATTTCCGCTAAAATCCTGATCTTCCATTTACTTCCCAATAGTTCTTCAACTAAACTAGATTCCACCATGCGATAAGAGGTTATTTTCTAGAACGTTTACAGGGATGTTAAGGGAAATATAGCTCCTTCTACCTCTATTTTCATTCAATACCCTTATGTCTATTAATCCCTTATTCTTCAAGCTTCTAAGATATTCCCAAAATTGGGTGTATTTCTTTGGTTTTCTTCCTAGAGTTTCACAAAGTACTAAATAATGTTCTCTGACATCAGTTATGCTCGCCCTTATAGAGTTTTCTTCTTTCAAAGCTCTGGATAAAGATAATAGCAATATTCTCTCTTCTGCGAGAAGAGAATCTAATAGTTCAGTGCTCAATCCTGGATGAACTTCGCTCATCGCTTTCCTAAGATGTTCAGGATAAATCCTCCTACTCTCTTCCATTTCAGCTATCTTAGCAGCTCTCCATAGAAGTTCTAGAGCAAATCTTGCATCGCCCTTACCTCCTTTGTCTATGCCTGTTTTGAGAGCTATTTCTTTTATTATTTCTTCTCCTACGACATTGGGCAAGAAGGCTTCTTTTATTCTCTCCTTAAGTATTTCCTTTATTTCGTTGTATCTATAGGGTTCGAAATAAACCAGGTTTTTTTGTAATGTACTGATCGTGCTATCGCTTAAATAATGGAGTGAAGAAAAGTCGCGAAGGATTACTATAAGATTTATTCTAACTTTACTGATACCCATTTCAGGTATTCGTGAAATATCATAAAATATCTCAGGATCATTTCTCATAGCATAATCAGCCTCGTCTAAACAAAGCAATAGCTTAGAATTTTCTTCTTCTAAAAAATCCATTATCCAAGTTAAGTATTGTTTAGGCGAAAATCCTCTTTTAGGTATTCCAGGGATTAACGATTCCGCTATCTTCGTTACTATCATGAAGCGTGTTCTTTCGATATGACAATTAATATGAACGAACTTGAGATTTACACCTCTTTTCGCAGATTCTTCAGAAATCAGCTTACCGAAAAACTTGGTCAAAGCTGTCTTTCCAGTTCCTGTAGGTCCATAGCAAATTGCTCTGTAAAAAGCAAAAGCCTCGGGGTCTAGCAGTCCTTTAAAATAAACGTTCAATTTTTTCAACTGTTCCTCTCTGTGAGGTAAATAATCAGGAACATACTCAGGAAAAAGTCTGCTCTCGTCTTTAAATAAATAAGACTCAGGTGACAAATCTTCGAATTTCATTTTCGATTATCTAGTAATAATTTACACTAAATAACTTATATCGTTTTCTTACCCGTTAGAATTTGAAAGTGCATCAAGCTCAGAAAAGATATGAAAAAAGAACCCTTAATAGGTTCTATGAGAATGACATAATCTGGATTAACGAGGTCTATAGAGAAACCCTTCTGCTTTATAATGTATCCCAGCTCGCGTTCTACT
>JBEPYP010000042.1:0-7494 GCA_041641355.1 Thermoproteota archaeon
CCTCTTCAAGAGGGTATTTATAGCTTACCTCTTTGAATTCTATTATAGTTCCCATTTCTCAACTTTAATATGAAATCACCTAAGCTGTTTGAAAATCCCAAATCCAAGCCATATTTACTCCTTAAAAGCCTAGTGAGTTTGGAAAACAATGGTTCATTGACACCTAGAGCTTCTAAATCTATCTTACAGAGAATTTCTTCGATTTTTTTGTCCAATATCACTTCGCCGTTATCCATAACGATCAATCTATTAGCATATTTAGATAATAGATCCAATCTGTGTTCAGCTATTAGAATCGTCATGCCATATTCCTTGTTAAGCCTTCCTAATTCATTGACGAGTTCTTCTGCTGCCTTAGGTTCAAGACTACTTAAGGGTTCATCGAGCAATAATAACTTAGGTTTTAGAGCTAAAACAGAAGCTATTATGACCTTTTGTTGCTCACCTCCGCTTAAAAAGAAAGGAGGCTTATATTTAAGGTGTTCAATCCTCATCAAATTAAGCATTTCATCGACTATCTTACGCATTAAAGTTCTATCATAGCCTAGATTTTCTAATCCAAAGGCTATCTCTTTTTCTACGCTCATGGCGAAAATTTGGTCTTCAGGATTTTGAAATACTATCCCCGCTATCTTTGCTAACTCATACACTCTATGCTTAGAAATCTCCTTACCATCTAGGAATACCTTACCTAGATATTCTCCTTGATAATAATGAGGAATCAATCCGTTTAAGCAACGCAGTAACGTTGACTTACCACATCCGCTTCTCCCAGTTAAGATAACAAAATCACCCTCGTTTATGGATAAATTAATCTTTTTTAAGGACCAAAAACTTGAGTCAGCATATCTGAAGCTTAAATCGACGACCTTGACCAAATCCATAAAAAACCTATCTAGCAGGGATATTATTAAGTTGCTACTAAAAAATTTGTAGAAAACGAAGAAAGTACTTATTTAGGATACTGCCCCTCCTTGACCTAGCTGATATCTCTTTAAAGCCAGTTCCAACTCTTTAGATACCCCTTCAAACTGTTTCCTTAAGTTTGTTTCTTGCTTTTCTAAAGCCATGTCTTGGAGTTGAAGCGTTTCTCTTCTATCGTTTACCTCTTCATAGACAGTTTTTTTATCCTTCTTTATGAGAATGTTACCTACTTGTTTATGAACTACAGCGTCATCTGGAAGTTTCTCAAGCTCTTCTTTTACGCTCTCTAGTTCAAGAAGTTCTAGTTTTATCTGTTGCCTTCTGGTCATTATTATCCTTAATTGATCTTCTAGTTGTTTTGCTTTAAGTACCAAATTTTGGATTTCAGGAGGTAATTGTTGACTCAATTCTTACACCTCTGTTATATCATTTATTTCTTCGATACTTATAAGCCATCTCATCAAGGTATTCGATATAGCCCTAATACGGGCTAATCTATCAGCTTCAAACCAAATGAATATCGTCTTCCCCTCTAACTTTATACCTGCTCTGCTCAAACCTGGAAAACCTTTTTTGAATTCAGGTAGCAAAGTTTTGTATATTAATTCAGCTTCTCTTTCGCTTAAAAAGCTCAACCTGAAGCTTGCTGAATTCATTTAAATCTCTTTATATAAAAGAAAACGCCCAGATTTTTGGAGTTGAAAATCATCCTAACTTCTTCATAATCCTTTAATTTCTCTATATTAGTTGAATGAAAACTAAGAGAGATGCATTCTTTTTTCTCCTCATCCTTGATCCCTAAAATTTCAGCAAAATCTTTTCCCATACCTCTTTCCGTAGAAATCGTGAAACAGTTAATCTTTTTTAAAATCTCGCTTTTGAACTCTCTTAGTAATTTCACCTTCTTTATTAAGAAGATAGCTAGTAATCCTTCCTTCGAATAAACTCTGATCCTACTCGGATTCCCTTTCATGGTATCAACTATTACCAATCTATCTCCTTCATTGAGCATCGAAATTAAATCAGAAAGGCTTGATTTACCTCTGTTGAACCTCTTTACGTTAAGGATTAATGCCAGATCCTTAATAAAGCTCCTAGTTCTTCTAGAAGGCCTCCTCGACGATGTCAGAAATATTTTCATCGGATTTCTTAAGCTCTTCCACAGATTTGATAGCCCTAATCCTTGTAGACCTCCCTATCTCACTGTAAATATTATAAGCAGCACCTGTGAAAACAGCGCCGCATTTTTTACAAGCCCATATCCCTATCTTTATCCTGTATACCCCACCCTCTTTATCGCATTTAGGACAGATTTTGGGCGCTTTATAGATTTTCCATATTTCTGCATACCTCTTCCTAAGCGTGGAACCATATCTAGGACCAAAAGGAGTAGACGTCTTAGGCATCTACCTTCACCTCCTTTAATATTATTTCTTTCATCTTCGGGTATATATCAATTGAATTCTTTATTATGTATTCTAACTCCTCGACTGTCAGACTGCCTGTTCCTGATTTCTGTATACCGCTTATCAAGTTTCCTTCAGAAATGATCGTAGTTAATTTGCAATCCGCTAGCATTTCTTCTTCTAAGGTTGGATCTAATAATAAATGATCATCTATCTTAACATGAGTTATGTATAAAGGAAAGTTTTTCAGAGATAAGCTTATTTTTTCCCCAGTATCTACGAGGGTTTTCTCTTGAGATACCTCATATTTCTTGAATTTTGTGTTTGCCAGAGCGATCAAAGTTGCCATTCCAGCAGAATCTATCAGGTTTCCATCATGATTAAGAACATACACATCTACCCAGATTCTATAAACTTTCTGACCCGGCACCAAGCATAAACTCGAGAAATCTATTACCTCTGGCTTTCGCAAGCCTCTATCTATGACTCTAGCTAGCTCTATGGCATTTTCATCAGGAGGACCTGGTTCAAAATCCGGAGAAGCTACTGGGGGAAATTCTGCATTAATTATCAAAATTCCTTTATTAGGTTCCGATGGAAAGGGAGAAGCGATATCTACCTTTATTCCAGCTAAGATTATCGTATTACCTAAACTAACCTCTGCAGAACCATCCGCATTAGGTATATGACCATATTTTATCTTTATAGATCTATATTCATTAAAAGATCTGTTATCTAACCTCTTGTTTTTCTTCAGCGATTCTTTTATGAATTTTTGTTTAATTTTAGGTATTAATACATTATATTTTATGCCCTCCATTTTTCATTTATGACCATATAGTTTTAAAACAGATTCAAGTGAACTCCTAAGACATTCCTTATTTATCTTGTATATTTTATCGACAGCTTCTTTAGCTAGTTTTATGAGCTGGGTAAATTCTTCAAAGGTTAAAACACCATCCATTTGAAGTAGAACTATCTTATTAAGAGAAGGCATGAAGGCTATGGGCATGTCTGCTTCAGAAATTTGATCTTCCTCCTCATTCAGGTCAACTACTAACTGACCTTGAACCTTACCAACGGAAACTGCCGTGACCAAATCATACATGAAAATTCCCGCATCAGCCAAAGCTAATGAGACTGCATTGATGCTAGCTACTCTTGTACTACCATCGGCATTCAAGACTTCGATATAAACATCGATCGTACTTCTAGGAAACAGTTCCCTCCTTATACTTGCACTAAAGGCTTCTTTGATAACCTTGGATATTTCTATCTCTCTTCTAGTGAAAGGCTGAGATTTTCTATCCTTAACCGAAAAAGGAACCATATGATATCTAACCCTAACCAAACCCTCGTAGGAAGAAGCTAAATGCTTTGAATGAAATTCTCTAGGACCATAAACAGCCGCTATGACCTTAGTATTTCCCAGTTCGAATAAAGCTGAACCATCTGCATTCTTCAATACTCTAATTTCCGCTCTAATAGGCCTTAATTCATCATAATTTCTTCCGTCAGATCTCTTATATGTAGACATAAGCTATCTTGATAATCTTTCCTCTAATAAATTCTTAATCCTATCAGTAAGGCCTGGAACATGAGCCTCAAGCTCTATTTTTTGAACGACCTCTTCAAGGATTTTTATTTTTTCAAAATCTTCAGTTAAAGCTACTATTCTCCCATTTTTCCCTACTATTATATTTATCTCTAGTTTTTCTTTGATCATTTTTAACATTGATTGATCCTTGCCAATAAATCTAGGTATTTTAGCTGGGGTTAGATTTAGGATATACCCTGAATTTATTTTGCCTAGACCCTTCTTCTTCAAGGAAAGTATAGGAGGGCTGAACCTATTATAACTAACTATCGTAGCATAAATCACATCATTGACAGTTAAAAGCTTGCTCAAATTGGTTTGAAAACCTTTGCTCTTTTTAACCGCATTAGAAAAAGGCAGAATCGCTTCTATGTAAGAATTGATATCCACATTCCACGAAAATACGGAATCCTTTGTTACTATGCCGACTACCCTATCTCCGACTTGAGGATAATATTTGCCTCTAAGAGCTATGACGTTTATTTTTTCTCCTTCAGATTTCTCTAGAAGCCCCATCACGCTCGAGAATAGTTTTAAGCCTATTTTATAAGTAGTTAAGCTAGGTTTTACATTTTCACCTTCGATTAAAAAAGAACTAGGAAGGATTATCTCCCTCATACTATTTTCACGTTTTTAACAACCGACTTACCTTTTGTTATCTCATCGATCCTAGCTATGAAAGATTCACGAATACCTGCAGGTATCTCGACTTCGCCTTCCCACGATCCGTCAGCTTTCCAGTTAGACCTTAATATTAGGGATGATTTAGCAAGTACTTGATTATAAACTTTACTTGCGAAATCACTAGGTATCTCCAATTTAATAAGAGCTTTTGATTCTTTTATAGGTAGAATCGTTTTAAGCTGTTTTATTATCTCAGTTGCCTGTAGCTCTGGCTCTTTGAAAGGATCTATTCTTACCTTAGCCTCTTTTAAGGCGATCTCCACTCTTGAAGGAGGAATAGGCGCGTTAGTTCTAGCATCTATGCAATTCTTTGTTATTATATCTATTATCCTCTTCTTTTTCTCTTCAATCAATTTATTCCTCCTCTCAGCAGTTATAGGCAGTTCACCCTTCTTGATTATTATATCAGCTATTTTCAACGGGTCGGTTGTATTAAACACTCTTTGAAGTAAACTGGCAGGAACACGTTCTCCTTTGTTTGCATCTTTATATATAGTATCAGATTCAAGCACGTTATCTAACGTTTGTCTTTTACCTAATTTATATTCCCAAGCTAATTCTGAATCTACTATAATTTCGAATTTTTCTCCATGAGATACATACCTAGCTATTACTTTTGGCATCGACAAAATTATTTAAGATAAATATAGTTATTTACTTTCCTTTTTAAACCCTCTTCAAATAATCAGCGATTTCCTGCTCTGTAAGTTTCCTGAATTTCTTCGTTTTAACATCTATAACTCCTACTTCTATCTCTGCTGGAGTCAGAGTCTTTTCACTAACCCTTTTCAAAATGCTCAAAGCCAATACTATACCTTCTTCTAAGGTTAATTCTCTATCTTTGAGTTCTTTTTCTAAGATTTCTTGCGCAGCCTGAGAACCTGCGCCTAATACATATGCTTTATAACCGGCATAAGCTCCCCCAGGCTCCGTGCTTAATAATACAGGTTTATCACCATCTATGCCGGCAATTAAAAAGGCTACACCGAAAGGTCTTGCTCCCCCGTACATTGTATACGCGTGCTTTATGTCGCAAATTCTCCGAACTAAAGTAATGGGAGGAATTGCTTCGTCATAGAGCAGTCTGTGTATTTGAGCATCGCTCCTCGCTGTTTCCATTAATACTCTAGCATCAGGACCCAAACCTGCATAGGCAAAAGCGATGTGATCGTCTATTCTTACTATTTTTTCAACTGTACTTTCATCCAATAGAGAGGAAAACTTTCTTCTTTCAGCTACTAGAACTGCACCGTCTTTGCAAACTAACCCGAGCGTTGTCAGACCTCTCTTTACGGCCTCTAAAGCATACTCTACTTGGTACAGTCTACCGTCTGGTGAAAATATTGTTATCGCTCTATCATATCCCATACTAGGAGGCGAAAACATAACTACGCTCAATATATTAAAGACGAAGGTAGTTTATATAGTTGTTAAGATGAAAGGAAAGGAAGGACTTAAAGTGACTATCGAGAGCTTTTCCCATGCCACAGAAGATGAAAGTAAAGTGATGAAGGCCATGATGAATTTAATAAGTCTTGATAAAGTAAGACCAAAGATTAAAACTTTATTTGGACATTGGAAGAATCCGATACTCCTAATCGAGTACGAGATATTTAATGAAGAAGCTAAGTTGTTCATGAAAAGCTTGTCTCAAAGATTGAAAGAAGTAGATAAGGAAAAAATACTGAATAATTTGGAAGAAAGGATAGATGACAAAGGAAGAATACATCTACGATTCGACAAGCAAAAGGCCTATAAAGGGGAAATAGAAACCTCTTCTTCAGATGACATAATAAAAGTGATTATAAGTTCTTATCAAGGAAGAAAGGAGGCGATTAGGCTACTCAAAGAGAACTTGGGATGAAAAAGTATATGGATCTTTTCATAAAAACGAACGATATCGATAAATTTAAAGAGATAGTAATAACAACGAAGAAATTTGGTTATGAACTCGTAGGATTTGAAGAAAACGAACTAAAAGACGAATTCATCAAAGTTTGCAATGAATTAAATACCAAATATATATTAAGAACACAAAAATATGAGAGGAAAAAGGAAGGGAAAATTTATTACTTAAATTTTATTAATAAAAAGCAATGTCTATCTGCTGTTAAAAAATATAAAATTAATATTTTAACAATTGATTTAAATAAAATAAATGAAGTAGATGAAGAATTAATAAACTTTATTTCTCAAAGAAAAGTTCATATAGAATTACTTTACACTCATTTTTTAAAAATGAAATTGGAAGACTATCCACATATTTTAAATAATTTAAGGAAAATTCTAGATTATTGTATAAGGAAGAACCTAAATCCTATAATATCCTCTGGAGCTGAAGAAAAAAGATACATTAGAGCACCTAAGGATGTAATAAGTTTTATTAAATGTTTAAATATAAAAAATAATTATATAGAAAATATGATGAAAATAGATAATTTAAAAAATATCATTTATGAAACATATTAAAAAAAGATATTTTTTAATTGAATTTTCAGATAATTTAGATAAAAAAATTTTAGAAGAAGCAATTGAACATACTTTTAAAAATATGTTTGGAATAATTAATTATTCTTTTGCAAATTTAAAAATAATTTATTTTGATGAAAAAAATAAAATAGCAATATATAGATGTAATAAAGATTATATCGATAATTTCCGCGCGTGTATATTTTATTTAAGACACGTTTCTCGTGATATACAAGCAAGGGTGAAATCTGTTAGTGGAACAATTAAAAGTATTAAACGCAAAATGAAAATTGAAGAAAGCATTAAAAAGACCTAAACAATAATTATTCCGATGAAAATAATAGGAGGTATACTTGCAGGAGGTTATGGTAAAAGACTACAACCTCTTACTAACACTTCTCCTAAAGCTTTGAT